>JAZLKI010000079.1:0-16576 GCA_045597485.1 Treponema sp. | reverse complement strand
TTATTTTTAGAAAATGCTCCCGCAGAAACTCACCTTGATTTTGCCAGCTGGGCTCGCCGCTTCGCTCTGTAGTTTCTTTACCGCGTTGTCCGTGGCACTATCGCCCAGAACCAAAATCAAGTCGATTTCTGCTCCGCTTTTTCTAAAAAATAATCTTCTAAATCCCCTAAATCTGTGGTTCCTATCTTTTCAATTAAATCTAGGTTTAAATTATAAATAATTCCTACCAAAAGTTTTCCGCTTACATTACACACTTTTTTGTGACTTTTTTATTTTTGTATGTAATTTATATGTTGAAAAATGACCTTTGATTATATAGAAAACCAGTTTTTACCTACAAGATGATAAAAATCTGAGTTTTGTAGGTAAAAAATAATTCTCTTTTACAATGTTGAAGCAATTTATAATGTTTATTTTACATACAAGACTTTAGTTTCTTTGTCTTTATATGTAATTTTTTAATTTTAAGAGCAATTTTTATAAAAAAAACAGGAAATAATTACCTACAAAATGTTAGATTTTGCAATCTTATATGTAAAAATAAGTCATGCGACACTTACACTTAAGTTGTAATTCATTATTTACAAATTAAACCTAGATTTTTTTTTACAATAAAACTATTATTATTCATAAAAAAGAGAGGTTTTATGAAAAAAGTATTACGTAATCTGTCATTATTAACTATTATACTTTCAGTTTTTTTTACATCTTGTAAAAAGAGTGAAACATCAGGGCAGAGTCCAAAATCTACTTATTCTGTAAATAAAAATTCGGAAACAGACGATGAATTGGCTTCATTATTGGAAAATGCAGCTTCTGATGAGGATTATTTTGTTTACGACGAGGAAGATTCAAAGCCAGAAAAAGGTCTTTCTGAATCAGTTATACCTGGATTACGTAAACTTACTGATTATAAAACAACATATTCAACAAAACGCCTGGATCCTTCTGTTTTTGTAAAAACCGATTCAAAGGCGGTTGAAGCAACTAAAACAGAAAAATCAAAAGCAAAAAAGAAAAAGGGCGAAACCGACAATTCCTTCTTTGTAGAAGAATGGGGCCCTCAGGGCGAAATTGTAAGCGTTTCCGATAGACCTTCTTTTTACGTTGTTTTTTCAAAGCCTGTACGCCCACTTACAGCATTGGAAAAACCAAGTGCAAAATCTGACTATATGTCTATTTCTCCAAAACTCGAAGGTGTTTTCCGCTGGTATGGAACACAGCATTTAAGTTTTGAAGCAAGTGAAGCTCCTGATCCTTCTGTAGAATATACAATTACAGTTTCAAAGAATGTAAAATCGCTGGAAGGTGATAGCATTTCTGGAGAAACTACATTTACAACAAAAGCAGAAAATATAGAAATCCTTCAATTATATGCCTGCTATCTTGGAGATTCGGAATACGACTATAATTCAAAAAGAGGTGCTCTTCCTCCATACGACAAAACTTTTTTCCTTCGTTTGAATTATGCAATTCCTGAAGCACGTTTTAATAATGTAGTTTCTGCTACTGCCGACTTTGCTAAAACTAAACTTACATTAACTGCCGAGCCAGTTTATTCAGATGAATATCTTTTTTCATGGGGAAGAAATAAAACTCTCTATTCTAAACAGCAAAAGAAAACCAATACATTTATTGTTCACATAAAAGAAGATCTTCCAAAAAATGACGTTATTTATGTTACTGCAGAAGTTGGACACAGTCATGATTCGAAGGCTTTCAATACAGTTCAGGAATTTAAGGTTAATGATGTAGATTCTGCCTGTGCTTATTCTGGAAAACATAGATTCCCTCTCTCAATTAAATTCAGCCAGGTTCCAGATATTTCGACTGTTGTAGGAAACATTGAAACAGACCTGGATTATGAATTAACTGCAGCAAACTTCGAAGTAACTGGAACAACTCTTTTAATGTATGACCTTCCTCTTGATTATGAAGAAAAACATACAGTTACAATTAAATCTGGAATTAAAGATATTTATGGCCAGAGCCTTACAGGTGGTGCAAAAACCTATAGATTCTCTACATTGGCACCTCAAAGTTACATTCGTTATATAGACAGCGGAATGAATATTCTTGAAGCAAAGTTCCCACATAAATATCTTTTTGAATATCAGAATGTAAACGAGAACTCTTATTGGAGTATTGAAAAGTGGAGTCATCCTTTTGATACATCTACAAAAAAACCTAGCAATTGTCCAATTTTGTCTCGCCAGCCAATGAAGCATCTGGTTAGAAATCAGCGTATTTTTGAAGAAATAGATTTGGACCCATATCTTAATTCAGAAGGATATGGAACTGTCCGTTTTGCAACAGATGCAACTTATCCATATTACAATACTTGGCGTGAACGTTATGAAACTGCAACTTCCAAAAATACAACTGTAATTCAGGTAACAGATATTGGTGCTACAGTTCGCTTTGGTATTAATAAAGCGGTAGTTCTTGTTTCAAGTCTTGATACAGGTAAACCAATTGAAGGTGCCGTTGTTTATATCAGTCCTTATAATAATGAATTGGCTATTACAGACACTTCTGCAATTGCAAATGCATTTGGCTATGCTACAACAGATGCAAACGGTCTTGCCGTAATTGAAATGTCTGAATCTGAAATGGCAAGATATGAAAACCTTGCAAGAAATAATTATAACAGCCGTTATGTTCTAGTTTATATCGAACACGGAGCAGACTCTGTAATGTTCCGTCCTACTTCACATTGGATTCGCGGTTACGATATTTCAGAAAGAAATCCTTCTGTTGCACGCGAAAGTTCACAGCAGACCTTTATGTTTGTTGACCGTGGTCTTTACCGTCCTGGCGAAATTGTAACTTTCCGTGGAATTGACCGCGACTTAAAAATGGGCAAACTTTCAGTTCATACGGGAAACTGGAAAATTGAAGTAAAAGAAAATAACTGGCGTTCTAATACTGTAATTGCTAATTTGTCGGGAACTCTTTCTGCCAGCGGAGGTTTCTACGATTCATTCAAAGTACCAGACGATGCCGTACCTGGAACTTATGCATTAACTTATAAACGTGGTTCAGATACAAGCAAATACGGCGGTGCAACAATTTACTTCCAGGTTGCAGAATTTGAACGCTTGAAGTTCGAAGCTTCTGCTAAAATCCCAGATGTTACATATTATGGTGGAGACACTGTAAGTGGTGAACTTTCTGCTAACTATCTTGCAGGAGGTGCTCTTGCAGGTGCCCGTTATGAAGCTAAATGGTTTAAACAGCCTTCTTCATTCTCGCCAAATACTGCAGAAACAAAAAATTACTTCTTCAACAGTGGAAACTATTCTGAATCTCGCGATTTAATTTCTGAATCTAGCGGAACTTTAAGTGCAGATGGAAAAGCCTCACTTCCTTGTAAATCAAATCCTATATCAGATGGTCGCCCTTATGTTTACCGCCTTCAGGCAGACATAACAGACGTTTCTAATCAGGAAATTCGTGCTCAAACAACTGTACTTGTACACCCTGCTGCTTTCTACGTAGGACTTGGCAGACCCGCAAACATAAGTGGATTTGCAAAAAAAGATCAGAAACTTGAATTCCCATATATTGTAGTTACTCCTGACGGAAAACAGGTAAAATCTACAAATCAGATAAAAGCCCTTTCTTACAAACTTCAGCATGAAGAATGGAAAATGGCCCATGAACAGAGTATTTATAATTCTGTTTATACACGCTACAAAAAAGAAATTGTTGTTGAACAGGAAGGTAAACTTGCTGCTCAGTCAAAAGGAACTTTAAGTCTTACTCCAAAATCAACTGGCTGGTATGAACTGGAAGTTACAGGTGTAGATTCTAATGATAATCCTACAATCGCAAAATATTCTTTCTATGTAACTGGTGGTAGCTCTTACTGGTACAATGGAAACGATAGTTCTGCAATTACATTAACACCAAACCAGACAATGTATAATCCTGGCGAAACTGCCGAAATCCTTTTGGAAAGTGCTCTTCCTTCTGGCGATTACTTAATTACAATTGAACGTGAAGGTATTCTTTCAGAAGAAGTGCGCCATTTTGATTCTCCTGCCAACGTTATTGAAGTGCCAATTAAAGCCTCTTACGTTCCTGTAATGTATGTTGCGGTTTCTTCTTATTCTGTAAGAACTGGAGCTCCAACTCATGAATATGGCGAAGTTGATATGGATAAACCTAAAGGTTACTTTGGTGTAACAGCTTTGCATGTAAATCCAAGTATTAAGTCTTTCAAGGTTTCTATTGAAACTGATAAGCCTTCTTACCGTCCTGGCGAAGATGTAACTGTAACTTTAAAAGCAACTCAAGGTGGAAAGCCAGTTTCTAACGCAGAACTTACATTTATGGCTGTAGACCGTGGTGTAATTGATTTGATTAATTACCATGTTCCAGATCCTATTTCTTATTTCTATTCGGAATATAAATATCCTCTTTGTGTAAATGGTGGCGATGACCGTGCTTACCTTATGGACCCTGTTACATACAGTGTAAAAGACCTTGCCGGTGGTGACGGTGAAGAGAATGAAGAAAAAGAGGATGAACGTAAAGACTTTAATCCAACAGCAGTATTTAAACCTGTTTTAATTACAGACGACAATGGTACTGTAACCTTTACTTTCAAAATGCCAGATTCTCTTACAACATACCGAATGACAGCTTTTGGTGTAAAAGAAGATTTGTTTGCATTGCAGGAAGATGAAGTAAAAGTTCAGAACCCTGTAAACGTTCAGCAGATTCAGCCAAAGAAGCTTCGTGTACGTGATACTGCAGAATGTGGTGTTTTAGTTACAAACCTTGGTGCACAAACAGAAGCTGTAACTGTTAGCCTTGCAATTCGCCAGCCTAACGGAAATACGGTGCAGGATGAAAGGGAAGGCCGCGTTACAATTCCAGGTAATGCCTTTGTTGATGGCCCTGAAACTCACACTGTAAATGTAGAATCTGGTTATTCGTCTGTGGTTTACTTTGATGTGGCAGCAACAGCTCCTGGAACAGTTGAACTTGTTTACACAATTAATTCTGAAAACTTAAAAGAAAAACTTGTGTCTGCAGTGAATATTGAAGAAACTTACGTATTCGAAACAGTTACTCTTACAGGTTCAACAGAAGATTCTCAAAAAGAACAGTTTGTAATCCCAGGATTTACAAAAAATATGAACGGTAATTTGAAGTTTACCCTTGATGCAACACGTCTTGGACCATTGGCTTCTGCCGTAAACTATGTATTTGATTATCCTTATGGATGTTTGGAACAGCGTTCTTCTAAGATTCTTCCATTGTTGATTTTTGAAGATTACATTGATGTTTTCGAACTTGATACACATGTTTCCGATGTAAAAAAATGTATTACTTCAGAAGTTAAATACTGGTCTAAGAGTCAGCTGTTTAATGGCGGTTTCCCTTATTGGCCAGGTGGACTTTATGATTCAGCTTATGTTTCTGCAAGAATTGGCCATATTTGTGCATTAGCAAAGAAACATGGTTATAAAGAAAAGGAACTTGGTATAGATACAGATAAACTCTACAGATATTTATCATCTATAGGATTGCGAGATTCTTATACTTACCAGCAGGCATATATTACTTATGTACTTGCACTTATGAATCCTGATAAAGCAAAAACTCAGGTACAGTCGTTAATGAAAGATATTGATAATTGTAACAACGTTGCGTTGGCATATCTTGGACTTGCCTGCCTTGAAGTTGGTGATACTGCAGGGGCCGAAAGATGTGGAAAAGAACTTAGAAAATATATTCAGTCATCTGAACGAAGTGTAACAATGCTTCCTAGAGATGGAAAATATTTTGACGTTTGGTACACATCTGATGTAAGTAACCTTGCTACAGCATTGCAGTTGTATGTTAGCTTAAATCCAAATGATAAGCTTGTTGATAGACTTATAAACACAACTTTGGCTCAGAAATCTGTAAAGGGATATTGGAACAACACTTCCGATACTGCAAAAGTTCTTGAAGCTGTTTATACATATATTAAGAAACGCAACTTAGACAATCTTGACTTTACAGCTGCTGCCGAAATTGCTGGAACAAAAGTTATAGACGGTTCTTTCAAAGGTGTTGCTGCAAAACCTGTTACTAAAAAAGTAGACTTTACTCAGGAGCCTGTTTCAAATCTTCCTGTAGATAAGGCCAGCGAAGTTGAGTTTACAAAGAATGGTGAAGGAACTTTGTATTACACAATGGAAATGCGCTATGCCTTGCCAGACGAAATTCTTACAGGACGAGATGAAGGACTTAACCTTGAATATACAATTATTGATGTAGAAACAGGTAAGAAAATCAACCTTAAAGACCCTGTTGTAGAGTTGATTTCTGGCCGTACTTACAAGGCTACGGTCCAGCTTATTTCTCCAAGAGACAGAACTTATGTTGCAGTACGTGCACCAATTCCTTCTGGAGCAGAAATAATTGATTCAACATTTGTAACTGCAGCAACAGTTGACGGTGGAGATTCTGCAACAAAAACAAGCTGGCGTCAGTGGCTTACTAATAAATATATCCGCGATAATGAAGTTCAGTTCTTCTGGGATAGATTTGGAAGTGGCCGTGCTACTGTAAGCTTTACTTTCCGTGCAAGTCGCCGTGGTGTTTATCCAACTCCTCCAGTGCAAGGTGAATGTATGTACGAACCAGAAATTTTTGGTAGAACAGACGGTAATTTATATATCATTAAGTAATGAAAATTAAAACAAAAAAAACTACCAGAGTTATAATAATTCTAATTTCAATTCTGGTAGTTGGTTTTCTAATTATAAGATTTTCACCATATCCCCAGTTTAAAAAATTTTCTCAACGGGAATATAGTACCCGAATCTATGATTCACAGGGAATTTTGCTGCAAGTTTTACCTTTAGAAAATGGATTGCGCAGAGAATGGACAGATTACGAAACTATTCCAAATGAAGTAACAAAATATATTCTTGCTGCAGAAGATGGAAAATTCTTTTTTCATTTTGGAGTAGACTTTGGAGCAATTTTTATGGCTCTTAAGCAGAATCTTAGTTCCCGAAGAACTGTGCGGGGCGCTTCTACAATTACAATGCAGCTGGTAAAAATTATTTCTGGAGATTCGGAACAAGCTGCCGGTAATAAAAATCCTTACTTGAAAAAAGTTGGGGACATTTTTAATGCCTTCCGCCTGGAAGCCCGACTTACAAAAAAGCAGATTCTGGAACTTTATCTTAATAATGTACCTTTTGGTTTGAATTGCGAAGGCGTTACTACAGCTGCAAGAACCATCTATGGCAAAGACCTTTCGTCGCTTACAACAGAAGAAATCTGCTGTCTTGCAGTTATTCCACGTCGACCATCTGGCAACAACCCTTTAATTAATCCGGAAGAATGTCTGGAAAAGGCAAATCAACTTTACAAGCGGGTAAATAAAACTTCCGCAGATATTAACTGTAGCAGTTTTTCCCGCTTCGAATATCCTTGTGAAATGCCTCATTACATTAATTATCTTAAAAACACAATTAAACCGTTGCCGCCAGAACTTCATCTGGCTGCCGACATGGATTTATATAATCATACCCAAATGCTGGCAATGCAGGCTTTACAAGAAGCCGAAACTTCCCGCATTTCTAATGCCTCTGTTATTGTGTTAGATAACGAAAATAATTCAGTTTTATGCTGGCTTGGAAATGCCAACTGGTTTGACGAAGAACATAGTGGCCAGGTAGATGGAGTACTTGCATTAAACCAACCAGGAAGCAGCATGAAGCCATTTTTGTATGCCCTTGGTCTTGAAAAAAAATATACACCATCTACCATTCTTGCAGATGTCCCAAGAGAATTTGGCGAAAGTAATGTTTACATCCCTGCTAATTTTAATAACCGTTTTAATGGGCCTGTTCGCTACAGAGTTGCCCTGGCTTCAAGTTTAAATATTCCTGCCGTATCTATTCTAGACGAAGTAGGGGTTCCAGAATATCTTCAATGTCTTGAAAAGTTGGGGTTCGACTCACTAAAAGAAAGTGGCAGTCAGGCAGATTTGGGGCTGGCACTTGGTGCTGGCGAAGTAAGCCTTAAAGAACTGGCAACGGCTTTTTCTGTTTTTACAAGAGACGGAGAATATCTTCCGCTTACATACGAATTGAATGCCCCTGCCGGTACAAAAACAGCGGTATTCGAAAAAGATACATCAAGAATAATAGCAAAATTTCTTTCTGATCCAAGTGCCCGTGCAAAAGGTTTTGGCTATACTCAAACTTTTGAAACAAAATATCCTTCAATCTTTAAAACAGGAACATCTAACCAGTATCAGAATATTGTTGCGTTAGGTGCCACTACTAAATGGACTGTTGCCGTATGGATGGGAAACTTTTCCGGTGAGACAGTTATTGGCAAAACAGGTAGTTCCTTACCGGCTTCTATTGCAAAGCAGATTTTAGATTATCTTATGGCTAGCCCAGAAGGAAAAACTGCAGGTGATTTTCCAGAGCCAGATGAATATGAATTGCGACCAATCTGTCTTATTTCTGGGAAAGAACCTTCAAAATATTGCAATTCTGTTGTATACGAATATTTTAAGAAATCAGAAAATTATGGAGTTTGCGATTGGCACAATAAGGAATGTGGCCTGGTAGAAGGATATGTAAATTATCCTTCAGAATATCAACAGTGGTTCCGGCTATCTAACCGTAATGGCGAAGTAAATTATACAGATTCAAGTTTGTATATTCTTTCTCCAAATAATAATTCTGTGTTCTTTTACGACCATGCGAATAAAAATAGACTGGCAATAACAGTAGAAGCAACTGGCGGTTACGACGATTCCCTTTTAGTAGAATACGATGGAATAATGTATAAAAAAATTGGCAGACCATTTGTATTTGATCTGCCAATTGAAATAGGCCGTCATAAAGTAATTCTTTATTGCGGCAACGATATGCAGGAATTGAACTACGAAGTTCGCTAATCCTTTTAGTCTAAAAATTCTTTTTTGAAAAGAACAAGGTCGTTAAGCTTAATAGAATAAGTTGAATCAAGTTCAACACGTGCTGTAGCTTCGCTTGTAACAGGCATTTCAAAATGTCTGATTAATGGTTCATAATCTGGTGCAGTAATTTCGATTGAAATATCAAATACTTTAGATTCACCAGCTTTTTTAGCTTTTACAGGTTTAATCCAGAATGAAAAAGCGCCTTTTGTACTCTGAACTGTTGTATATGGATTTGACCATGTAAGGTCTACCATTTCGGCAAGTTCACCATTCTTTTTCAAAGTAATAGTTGCACCAGTTAAAGGTTCAAATGTATTACCGTCTAAAACAGTTCCTGTAATTGTAAAGAAGTTGAAAGCAGGTTTAGTACTGGCATCAATTGTACATGCTTTTCTGTCCTGATTGTGGTAAGGACGTTTTGTAGAACTAACAGTTCTCATTCCTTCAAGTACAAGCGATTCCAAATCTGCTTTAAGCTGACTGTTTTCAAGACTCTGTGCAGCATGAGTAGCACCACGTCCAGAAACAACGTATTTAGGAGGAACCCTGTTCAAAACATAACTTACAGTATCAAGGCGACAGTTTTCACAATCACAGCTAAGCCATGGAATATTTTCTTTTTTTACTTGATCATAAACACTATTAACAGATGAAATAACAATCTCTTCCATCAAATTATGTACATTCATTTTTTTCCTCCAGGAATTTATATTATAAGTCAGAATTCCAGATTCTTCAAACAAATTATTGTTCTTCTTCGTTCTATATTTATAATTGCCAACTCATATTTTTTTCATTATATTATAAGTATGGATAAATATTTTTATAACGGACCTCTTTGTGACGAAGAGGATGAAGAAAAAAAACAGAAGCCACAGGAACCTTTTGCTGATCGCTTCTTAAAAACACGTCAAATTATTCTTACTGGCGAAGTAAACAAAGACCTTGCAGACTCTATTGCACGTCAGTTACTTATTCTTGACGCAGAAGATGAAAAATCTCCAATTTATATGTACATTGATTCTCCTGGTGGAGATGTTGATGCTGGTTTTGCAATTTATGATGTAATTCGTTTTGTAAAAGCACCAGTTTATTTAATTGGAATGGGTTTAATTGCTTCTGCTGCAACATTAATTCTTTCTGCAGTTGATAAAGATAAGAGACTTGGTCTTCCAAACAGCCGCTACTTAATTCATCAGCCACTTGGCCAGATGCGTGGTGTTGCTACAGATATCGAAATTTATGCAAAAGATATGGAAAAAATCCGTGCAAAATTGAATAAAATTATTTCTGATGCAACTGGCACTTCTCTTGAACAGGTTACAAAAGACACAGAACGCGATTACTGGCTTGATGCAGATGAAGCTGTAAATTACGGTCTTATCAGCAAAATTATTACAAAGAAAACAGATTTGCCTAAGTAATTTATGACTTTTAATCTAACTGACGAGTTACTGGAAGAAATAATCTCTGCAATGGAAAATCAGGAAACTGTTTTTGTTGTAGATGCAGTAACTTGTAAGCTGGTAGAAAACATAAATGGCCAGAATGAGCCAGATGAAGACAAATATTTTAGTTTGCCTGAATGGAAACCAGCAGATGGTTTTGCAATTAGAGATGCGTTTGTAAATCAGTTGCATTCACCACTTGCTCATGATGAATTACAAAACGTTTTACATTCGGGAAGGGGGGTATTTAAGAATTTTAAAAATGTATTAAAAGAGTATCCAGAAGTTGATAAACGATGGCATATTTTTAAACGAAAAATGATGTCAGCACGTATTAGCCAATGGTATGATTCTTTACGGGAAATATGGGGATTAGAAAAGTTAGATCAGTTTACTGAATCTGAAGATGGCTTGGTATATGATGATTTTACTTTCAGGGAATACAATCCATCTGTTGATAAAAAAACTATCCTTTTGAATATTTCTTACGATTTGGATGATGAAGAAAACTTGCCTTCAGAAGTACAAAGTGCAATTTACGGAATGTGGCGTACTCAGTTTGAAAACGATGAGGCACCAGAACAATCAGGTTATGTTTGCAATAGTCTTTCTGATGATTTTGCAGGATGTATTACAGCATCATCAAGTTTTAAAAATCAGGACAAAATAATGGTTATTACGAGTCTTTTTGTTCCTGAACAGTTCCGCGGGTTGGGAATCGGCACAGAACTTATTTCAATGTGTATTTCGAAGTTACAAAACAGCGGAAAAAAATGGATTATTATTCCACATTTTATTGTACCGGAAATCTTACAGCCGTTATTAGTACGTACAGGCTTTAATAAAATTAATTCCGGATATTTATTACAACTAGGAGATTAAAAAAATGGCTTTCAATCGTGAATTTGAAATTAATGAAGCTCAGATTGCTGAATATTTACAGCAGGCAACAGACAAAGTAAGAACATCAGAAAATGTAGATATTCTTGCAGATTTGAACAAGCTTTTTAAGAAAAATGTTCCACTTACTGTTCGTAAATATGTAATTGCTTATATGTTGAAAGAAGCAATGAAACATTATCATTCATTTGGAAACAATCGTCGTGATCGTAACGAACACCAGAATAAAAATAATCGTCGTGAAAAACCTGCTAAACAGGAACGTGTAGTTGAAGCTGCTGTAGAAGCAACTGAAACAGAAGAACGCCCACGTCACCCACGTGTTGAAATTCCTGAAGATCAGGCTACTTCAATTTTTATTAGCATTGGTAAAAATCGTCGTGTTTACCCACGTGATCTTGTTGGTGTTCTTATTGCTATTGCAGGTATTGACCGCGAACGCATTGGTGATATTAAAGTTCTTGCTAATTATTCTTTTGTTCAGCTTTATACAGAAGATGCACAGACAGCAATTGATAAATTGAACGGCTATGATTACCGTGGTCGTAAATTGGCAGTAAGCTACAGCCGCCAGAAATCTGAAGGTGACGAAGCTGCTGAAGATGAAACAACAGAAGCAATGGATTCAGAAATGGCTGCAGAAGATGCTGCTGCATATGCCGCTGCAGAAAAAGCTGCCGCAGATAAAGAGCCTTTCGGTGTGTAATGTAACTGTTATACCTACCGGTGTGTTTGGCGTTAATTCTATTATCGTTACCACCGGTAAAAACAAATGTTTCGTCGTTGATCCTGCAGCTTGCATGCTTTCTGGCGACGAAACAAAAATCATTAATTTCCTTTCTAAGAATAACCTTGAATGCGAAGGTATTATTCTAACTCATTCTCATTTTGATCATATAACAGGTATTGCCTCTCTTAAAAAAGTATTTCCAAATGCTAAAGTTGCTATTCACGAAGCAGAAGTAATTGAATTGCAAAATGGGCCTGGTCCAATGAATAGTTCAGTTTTGGGCTTTTTTGGTATGGAAGCTATACGTGATTTGCTTGCAATTCAGCCTGCCCCAGATGTTCTTTTAAAAGAAGGAATGGACTGGTTTGGCTGGAAAGTTATGCACACACCAGGCCACTCTCCAGGTTCAATTTGTCTTTATAATGCCACCGAAAAAAAATTAATTTCTGGTGATACCTTGTTTGCTTATGGTGGTTATGGCCGCACCGACATGTATGGTGGAGATGAAGCTTTAATTATGCGTAGCCTTAGCAGATTGGAAACAGAAATTCCTGCAGGAACTTTAATTTACCCTGGCCACGATACTTTTGGATTCGAAAAATAATTAATAAATTTTAATAAATTGGAATCCATGATTGGAAATCCGGTTCACCATTTAGATTTGTGCCCAGCTTAATAAAATTTACATCGACAAAAGTTTTCTCAACAGTTGCAATGGCAAAACATTTAGGCTGGCCTCCACGTGGGCGCCCAACACTTCCAGGGTTCACAAATTTATACCCATCCGAATTTTCCTCGTAAGCAATGTGGGTGTGTCCAAAAAATCCAACTTTACAATTGCTAACCTGCATTTCCAGACCATAGTTATCAAGACCAAAATCTACGCCTTCCCGGTGGCCATGTACAAACATTAAATTTCTGCCGTTTACAGTAAGTACCTGCGATTCTGGAATAGTAAGGTAGCCTTTGTTAGTTAGCGGGTAAGAAGAAGGGTCTCCGTTCCCCTGAACAAAAGCAATTACCGGTGGAATTGCCGCTTTTAAATCTTTATCTTTTTGTGAATTAGCCAGAAGCATTGCTAGGTCGCCAGCACCATCGCCACAAAAACCTAAAGCATCGCAATCTTTACCGTAACGGCGAATAATCTGCTCCATTAAACTGTAGTGGCCATGTGTGTCGGAAAGGATTAGAACTCTGGCATGATCTTTTTTGGCAAGAGCTTCAACATCGGACTTGGTACCAATTAAATTATGTATTTCTTGAGTAATAGATTTAAGCAATTTAAGTTCCTAGTTCAAAACAAAGTGGTTAATGGCTTTAAGGCCACTTTCTGGGTCTGTGTAATGGTGGAAACTTCTTCCTTTAAGCATTTGTGTAACGTGAGTTTGAACGCTGCTGTCTTTTGGTAATGCATAAGTAAGATTTGAAATATAGCGAATAGTTTCTACAAGAACTTCTGGAGCTTCAGGAATAAGCTGATTATCAGTTTCTTCTGGTTCAAGGTCGCCGGTGTTTTGTGTAGAGTGGCCTTTATCTATAACTATGTCGCAGGTAGATTCCAGACCAAGAACGTCATCTTGTGGGAAAAGTGCAACTACCGGGTATGGAACTTCCTGATTCCATTTATCCTGATTTTTTGCAAAAGCAGAATGAGTATTTTCTGGAGCACCAAGAATAACAACGCCAATAAAGTCTTTATCGTTGTCTTGGAGGGCATTTGTTAAATCACTTACATAACCTCTTGTGCCATGCTTAAAATCTGTTGGGTAAATAAGAGGATAAATAAGTCCGCCTTCTGAATCTAAACCAAAGTTTTCTTCCAGCAAAGAAAGAAGGCTTGAAGTTTGTTCCGGTGTATTAAAATCATATCCGAAAATTACACAAACTCGTTTATTTGTAGAGTGCCATTTATTCTGAACCGAAATCAAATCTTCGTTTGAACTGTCTGTTATAGTTAAATCTATAGAGTTGGCGTCGTATACCTGTTTTTTATTTTTTTTGCAGCTGCTTAAAGAAAGTAAAATTGCGCAGCCAAGAATTGTATATAATAATGATTTTTTCAATTTTCCACCCTAATCATTTTGTGTTCTTATTTTACAATATTTTATTTTTCTTGAAAAGAACAGTTATTTTCTATATTATGTGGATATGAACGTCTTAGCCCCTATTTTTGAACTCATTGGTAGTCTTGGATTTCTTCTTTACGGAATGAAATTAATGAGTGACGGTGTACAGAAGAGTGCTGGCGAAAAGCTTCAGCGTGCTCTTGCTGTTCTTACGGGTAACAGATTCATGTCTCTTTTGACTGGTCTTTTTGTTACTATGGTTATCCAGTCATCCGGTGCTACAACTGTAATGGTTGTTACTTTCGTTAATGCCGGACTTATGACCCTTACACAATCGGTAGGTGTTGTTTTTGGTGCTAATATTGGTACTACAATTACTGCCTGGATTGTTTCTATCTTCGGGTTTAATTTCAAGATTTCAGCATTTGCAATTCCAATGTTTGGACTTGGTTACTTCCTTTCAATTATTAAGAAAGGCGAGTTTAAAAACTGGGCCGAAGCAATTATGGGATTCGGAATGCTCTTCCTTGGTTTGAGCGGTCTTTCCGATGTATTTACACCAGATCAGCTTGGGTGGTTGTTTAAAATTCAGGGTAGTGGCGCAGGTGCTATTCTTTTAGGTTTCCTAATTGGTATTATAATTACAGCTTTGCTCCATTCATCATCAGCTTTCTCGGCTATCGTAATTACAATGGCCTTCAACGGTTTAATCAACTGGGAACTTGCTGCTGCTATGACTCTTGGTAGTAATGTTGGTTCTACAATCGATGCTATTCTCGCTTCAATGGGTACTAGTGCCGATGCAAGAAGATCTGCTTTAATCCATGTATTCTTCAACGTATTTGGTACAATTCTTGCTTTAATTTTCTTCAAGCCGTTCTTGAATCTTGTAATGATGCTTACTCCAGGTGGAGCTAATTCAAATATTGCAATCCGTATTTCAATGCTTCATACAGTATTTAAGACTTTATCTACAGTTGTTTTACTTCCACTTCAGAATCCTCTCGTTTCTCTTAGTAGAAAGATTATTAAGGATGATGAAAAAGTTAAAACTACTTCTTACAAATTGGAATTTACAGAGCTTCTTGCAAAAGACAGTGCTACAACTCATATTATCCAGGCAGAAAAAGCAATTGCCGATATGACTGATGCAGTTACAGAAATGTTCGATAAAATTCAAATTGGTGTTACAAAACGTAATCAGGAATTTGTTGAAGATTTCCAGGAAGCCAGTGTTCATGATGAAGATTATCTTGACCAGATGCACGAGCAGATTACTCATTACCTTGTAAAATGTCAGCGTTTGCAACTTACAGATAAGCAGTTGAATCATATTTCAAACATGATTCAGATTGTAGATGAACTTGAAAATATGAGCGACAGTTGTTTTGGTACAATCATGTTAATCTGTCGTTCTATTGAAAAGAAGATGAAGTTCCAGCAGGAAGATTTGGAACGTCTCCTCCCATATATTGAATTGGCTCGTCAGTTCCTCCAGTTTATTCGCAGAAATATTAATACACAGCTTACTCCAGAAAAACTGGAATTGGCTGCAGAACTTGAAAATGGTATTGATGCTTTCCGTAAAGACTTAAAGAAAGTTGCCCGCAAACGTCTTGAAGGCGGTGCAGATGTTAAGTCCGAACTTTTGTACATTGATATTGTTCGTACAATTGAACATATTGGTGATAACTGTTTCAGTATTTCCGAAATTCTTGTAAATGGCTAACTGATTTCCAAATAATGTAGTATAATTAGTTATACTTTATTATTTGGAGGCCTAAAATGGCAAAAAAAGGTGGAAATTGGATTTTACACATCCTTCTCGTAATTATTTATGATCTTTATGGTATTTACTGTCGTCTTACAAGCAGAAAGATTTTACCAAAGGTAATTGCTATTCTTCAGATTTTCACAATCAATTTCTTTGGGCTTTTCTGGCTTATTGATTTGATTACAATTCTTGTAAGCAAAAAGATCACTGTATTAGCTTAGTTGCAATCCATATAAAAAAGTTTAATGCATCCCCCCCTGAAAAGTTGATATTCAGAGGGGATTTTATTATTAAAAAACTAATAATGGACCACAGATCAAAAATATCAAAAGTGCAATAATATAAAATACTGCAGTTGGGGATATTTTACTCAATAATGAAAGTAATTTATTATTTTTTTTATCTGACATAGTTTTGTCTCCTTTATGGCTACATTTAACCATGAGACAAAAAAGAATAATTGTATATTTGTCACAGAAAATCGTATATAGTTCTATACAAAAATAAAACCCGCTGTATCAATTCAGAACAGCGGGTTCAGTAGGTTAGGTAATGTAATATTAGCCTAATGTAATTTCTACATTAACTTCTTTCTTTCCTTCTACGTATGGAACAACGCAGCCTTCTACAGCTTTGCCGTCTACTACCAAAGATTTAACACCTTTGCATACGTGGCTTGGATTTTTGATTGTAATGTTGTAT
>JAZLKI010000078.1:0-14381 GCA_045597485.1 Treponema sp. | reverse complement strand
CTGGCAATGCTGACTCGCTGTTTCTGCCCGCCACTAAGCTTAATTCCCCGTTCACCAACAATTGTGTCGTATCCATTTGGCATTTTCATAATGTCATCGTGGATTTCGGCTCGGCGGGCTGCAAGTTCAATTTCCTCATCAGTAGCATCAGGCTTACCATAGGCAATGTTTTCTCGCACTGTACCAGCAAAAAGGAAAACATCCTGCTGAACAATTCCAATCTGACTGCGAAGGGAATGCATTTTAATCTTGCGAATATCAATTCCGTCCAGACTGATGGAACCGCTGTTAATTTCATAAAAACGTGGAATTAAATTGCAGATTGTGGATTTTCCGCCGCCACTTGAACCAACAAGGGCAAACTTTTCTCCCGCTCCAACAGTCATATTTACATTTTGCAAAACAGGGAAGTCGGCAGTGTAAGAAAAATCTACATTTTGGAAGGTGATGTTACCACGGGCTGCAAGAATTTCCACAGCATCAGGTAAATCAGCTGGTTCTGGCTGCTGCTGCATAAGTTCAAGGAAACGCTCGAAACCTGCCATACCTGTGGCAAACTGTTCTACAAAGTTAGTAAGCTTTTTGATAGGGGAAGTGAAGCTGGCAATAAAAAGATTTGCTGCAACTAAATCGGCAATAGTCATTTTGCCGCCCATAATAAAAAAGCCGCCGGTGGCAAGGGTAATCAGGCTAAGAAGATTATTACAAAGTTCAATGTTGGCAGTAAAAGTAGACATAAGCTTAAAGCGGACAGTTTTAGCCTGACTGTATTTTACATTTGAATCTGCAAAACGTTGACGTTCAAAATCTTCATTTGCAAATCCTTTTGTAAGTCGGATTCCAGAAATACTGGATTCAAGGCTGGCATTAATTTCGGCAGTAGTTTCTTTGATTTTTTTAGAAGTTTTGGCAAAGGCACGGCGGGAACCAATTACAATTCCCAGCATAATTGGAAGGGCAACTATAACAATCACTGCCAGCTCCCAGCGGATTTTCAAAAGGAAAAAGAAGGAACCAAAAATTGTAAGGATGGCGATGGAAAAATCTTCCGGACCGTGGTGAGCAAGTTCTGTAATGTCAAAAAGGTCGGTTGTGGCACGAGACATAATTTTACCTGTGCGGTTTGTATCAAAAAAGTTGAAGGGAAGTTTTTCCAGGTGATCAAAAACATCACGGCGCATATCCTGTTCAACTCGAACGCCGAAGGTGTGTCCCCAGTAAATTACAAACCAGTTGCAAAGCCAGCGAAGTCCGTAGCCTGCCAGCAAAATCAAAATCAGTTTAATAAAAAGCTGCAGGTTGTGATTTGGAATCAACTCATTCAGGGCGTAACGGCTGAACATTGGGAAGGCAACGTCAATAACTGCAATTGTTACTGCACAAATCATATCTGCAATAAAAAGCTTAAGGTGAGGCTTGTAATAACTAAAAAAGATTTTTAAAGGTTTGTGGTGAAAGTTCATAGGGAAAATTGTATTCAAAAGGTAAGAAGGGTCAATAGAAAAATTTGTTTTTAAATTTTTAGTTTAATTAGTTGACAATTAATTTGTATCACTGTATTATGTACTTAATACAACAACACAAGCGCAGTGTTTTTGCGGCGCATTATGCGTCAAAAATTATTCTTTTGGAGAAATTATGGAATATCAGTTCACAAATGACAAACCGATTTATCTTCAGCTTATGGACGTCTTTAAGGCTGGAATTATTTCGGGAGAGTTACCAGAGGGAAGTCGTTTGGAATCTGTTAGAGATTTAGCTGTTGTTGCTAAAGTAAATCCTAACACCATGCAAAAAGCACTTTCAGAATTGGAACGTCTTGGTTTAATTCGTACAGAAAGAACTTCAGGTCGTTTTATTACAGATGATAAGGAGAGAATTGCAGCTATGAAAAAGGAAGTTGCAGAAGAAGAAATCGTTGCTTTTTTGGAGAGAATGAAAGCACTTGGTTTTGATAAAGAAAACGTAATTAAATTAATAGAGGAGAGATAGTATGGATTCAGTATTGGAATGCAAAAATCTTACTAAAAAATATGTGAAAAAAACTGCTTTGGAAAGTATCAATCTTGAACTTCCAAAGGGTTCCATTGTTGGTTTACTTGGTCCAAATGGTAGCGGTAAAACTACACTTTTGAAGCTTGCAGCAGGACTTCTTACTCCATCAGAAGGAGAAATTAAAGTATGTGGATTGAAGCCAGGTGTTGAATCAAAAGAAATTGTTGCTTACCAGCCAGATAAAGTTTACTTGGCAGAATGGATGAATGTAAAAGACCTTGTTAGTATGATGGCAGATTTTTATCCAAACTTTAATAAGGCTAAGGCTTTCGACATGATTGACCGCCTTGGAATTGATGTTGATCAAAAAATGAAAAGCATGTCTAAGGGAACTAAAGAAAAGGTGCAGTTGATTTTGACAATGAGCCGTGATGTTCCACTTTATATGCTTGATGAACCAATTGGTGGTGTAGACCCTGCTGCTCGTGATTATATCTTGGATACAATTATCAGCAATTACAGAGAAGATGCTACAGTTTTAATTTCAACACACTTAATCAGCGATATTGAAAGTGTTTTGAATCATGTTGTTTTCCTTAAAAATGGAAAAATTGTTCGCCAGGGTGATGTAGATGATATTCGCGTTGAAACTGGAATGTCTATTGATCAGCTTTTTAGAGAGGAATTTAAATGTTAAATAATAAAATTAGAAATCCATTTCCAATGATTGGAAAAGTGTTTAAGTATGAATTTAAGTCAGGTAATAAAACTTTAGTTCCAGTTTATGGAATTATGATGGTTCTTGCTTTGCTGGTTAGAATCTTCCTTTCTGATAGTTTGGAAAACCTTACTCCAGATGGTGTTAAAATCACTTTAGGTTTGTTGCTTTTTGTAACATTTTTTGCAGCTTTTATTCTTACTATTGTGTTTATCGAAAAAAGATTTAAGAAAGGTATGCTGGAAGATGAAGCATATTTGAACTTAAGTTTGCCAGCAACTATGGCAGAACATATTGTTGGTCGTCTTTTGACTTTTTCGGTATGGTTTTTGATGTATGCAGTTGCTTCTTTCATTTCAACATTTATTATTATAAGTGGCGAACTTTTTAGCGAATTGAGTGCAGCTGATTTTGGAGAATTCTTCCAGAGATTTTATGAAGAATTCGGAGTTCACTTTGGTAGCTTTATGGGAACAGGAACTGTTTACGGGCTTTCTATAATGCTTTTAATAATCATGTTTATAATGGTAGTAAATGCTATTTCACACTTGATTAAGAAAAACAGAACAATAGTTGAACTTGTTGTTGTAGTTGCTTTCCTCATTATTTTTGGAAATATTACAAAGGTTGTTGTAGGTGCTGGTATAGATTTTTCAATCATAGAGACTAGTATTGAAGCAGTACATACTTTCTATCAGATTATTTGGAGAATGATTATTTTGAACTTTGTTACAGTTGTAATTGATGTTATTGCAACTCAGGCTATTTTGAAGTTCAGATTGAATTTGGAATAGAATTAATAATAACAAATTTCATACCGCCCGCTGTTGGAGAAACCTAGCTTTTTGTAGAGCTCCATGGCGGGCACATTTATGTCCTTTACAAAAAGGGCATTTTTTTTGCCTGCTTTTGCAGTACGACGACAGATTGCTGCAATTAATTGGCAAGCATAGCCGTTTCGGCGATAAAGAGGATGTGTATATATTCCTCCAAGTTGGATCCAGTCTATTCCAATGGCATTTGTATTAGCTTTGGCAACAATTTCCCCATCAGATTGAAGAGCAAGACATAGTTGATTTTTAAGGATTTGTCGTAATCCCATACTAACCTCTGCATCGGTAACTTTACGACCGTAAGTTGCTACTTCTTCTTTTAAATATTGCTTTTGAATTGGGAATAGTTCTTCCAGATCATTTTCTGAACAGAATAAAATTTCGTCGCCATTACAAAGTTCTTCCAAAGGACTAATAATGTTTTCTACGGTCATTAAGTTATAGTGGTTTATCTGGTAAGGTTCCCCTACCACGCCCCCAATACACTCTTTAAGCAATTGTGCCCCTTGGGCCTCACCACTTATACACTTTACCTGGTGGCCTTGCGAGGCCAGGAGGGAGCATAGGCGGTTGGTAAGGCTGGTTTTGTCTACCAGGGAAGGGGTTGGTATACAGTAGAAGATTGTTCTGCTGATGTAGAGAACACCAATTATTTCGTTAATTGATACGGAATTGACAGTCAACGAACGTTGATTGACTGTCCCCTGACGTTCAGGGACTGTCGATTGCGTGTTATTTTTTGTGAGAAAGTAAATATTTGGATCTTTTCGGCGAATGTATGAGGCCAAAAAAATACACCCTTCCTCGTGAGGCTTTATGAACTTTTCGGCCAGAGGAAAGGTGTTATTATCAACAGGAATAATCTGCAAAATGTTAATTTCTGAATGAGTGAATTGGAGCTGGAATACGTCCACCGCGGTTGATAAAGTCTGCACAACCGAAGTTGCTAACTGGCATTACAGGACATCCACCAAGCAATCCACCAAACTCTACCCATTCGCCGGCTTTCTTTCCAGGTGCTGGAATTAAGCGGCAGGCTGTAGTTTTGTTGTTTACCATACCAATTGCAAATTCATCTGCAAGAATACCAGAAATTGTTGTTGCTGGTGTGTCGCCAGGAATTGCAATCATATCCAAACCTACAGAACAAACTGTAGTCATAGCTTCAAGTTTTTCAAGGCAGATAGAACCATTTTCAACAGCTTTAATCATACCTTCATCTTCTGATACAGGGATAAATGCACCACTCAAACCACCAACGTTTGTAGAAGCCATTACACCACCTTTTTTAACCATATCAGTGAGCATAGCCAAAGCGGCAGTTGTACCAGGAGCACCAGCACCATCCAAACCAATTTCTTCAAGAATGCGGGCAACTGAATCGCCTACAGCTGGAGTTGGTGCCAAAGACAAATCCAAAATACCAAAATCAACGCCAAGACGTTTTGCAGCTTCTGAACCAACAAGCTGACCCATACGTGTGATTTTGAATGCCATCTTTTTAATACCGTCAGCCAATTCATTGATTGGGCGACCTTTGTATTCGCGAGCAGCAGCAAGAATTACACCAGGACCAGAAACACCAACGTTGATTACACAGTCTCCTTCTCCAGGTCCGTGGAAAGCACCAGCCATAAATGGGTTATCTTCAGGAGCGTTACAGAATACTACAAGTTTAGCACATCCGTTTACTTCACAGTTTTTAGAAACTTCAGCAGTTTTTACGATTGTTTCACCCATCAATTTAACGGCATCCATATTGATACCAGATTTTGTAGAACCTACGTTTACAGATGAACAAACATAACTTGTAGAAGCAAGAGCTTCAGGAATAGATTCAATTAAAACACGGTCAGATGGAGTAATTCCTTTCTGAACCAAGGCACTGAATCCACCAATGAAGTTTACGCCTAATTCCTTAGCACAGCGGTCCAAAGTTTTGATATATGGAACATAATTTTTTGCATTAGAAGCACCTGCAACCAATGAAATTGGAGTTACAGAAATACGTTTATTGATAATAGGAACACCAAATTCCTTTTCAATATCCTGGCCAACTTTTACAAGATTGCCAGCCTTTTTCATAATTTTGTTGTAAATCTTTTCACAAGCGCGATCAACGTCTGAATCTGCACAATCAAGAAGGGAAATACCCATTGTGATACAACGAACGTCCAACTTGTGACGCATAAACATATTTACTGTTTCCTGGATTTCAACAGGTGAGAAAATCATAAAAGTTCTCCTAAAAAAAAAGTCAGCAGAGTTTAATCCGCTGACCTTTATAATAATGAAATGAACTGTATTTTACAATAATAGGATTTATAAACTTATGGTCTGACCGGTTTAGCTGGCTTAGCTGGTTTGGGAGCAGGTACTGGCACCGGAACAGGAGCTGGAATTGTTACTGTCTTATGGTGATGTGGTGTAAGAGCATGGAAAACTCCTCCAATCACACTACCTACAATAACAGCGCCCAAAACATCTTCGGCATCAATTTCGTGCTCTTTTTCTACAACAACAGTTTCAACTTTTACATTCTGGCTGGTTGCGTAGTAGTTTTTTGCAACTTTCTGTTTGCCTTTTCCAATCACTTTGTCTGTATATGCATCAACTAAAGTAGCAGTAATAATATAATTTGGACCATCTACTTCAATCTTTCCAGAACAGATATAATCTGCATCAATAGCTTTAGAAGTTATTTCAATATCATCGCAGCAATATAGAGAAAACTGAACCGATTTAGAAATCTGTTTGCGTTCATTGTTACTTACATCTCCAGTAAAAACTTTTACTGCAACAGATGCACCATAATCGTCAAAATCTTTTAGTAATTTATCTACAAGAGAATCAAAAGGGTCTTTTTCAGCGGCAAAAACAAAACTGCCTGAAAGTGTAAGCAAAACCAATAAAATAGTAAAAACTCGTTTCATAATCAATCTCCTTAGAATTGTATTATATATATATAACAACCAGAATATATAAAAGTGTTACAGAGATTTGTTAATTTTTATCCATTCCCAGAATTTTGGGTCTTCCATGCCAATTCGCCAGTAACCAACTTTGTGAATGCCTGCCTGTTCGTACAATCGGCAAAGCTGCAAAACTGAATAGATGTCGTTCATATAACCGGTAACTTCAACTTCTGTTGTGTATTTGAACATTGGAATATCATTTTCGTAGATAATTTCTGTTACTTTTTTTTCGGTCATCTTTTTGTCTATAGATTCAAAATACCATGCCTTGTCGGTTTTTTCATTACCCCAAGTTCTACCGTAAAAAGGAACTCCCATAATCAGTTTTTTTGGGGGAATAGATTTGATTGCGTAATCCATAACTTTGCGGCACCATTCCACAGAGGCAACTGGGCCTGGAGCACTTGTAGACCAATGTTCGTCGTAAGCCATAATAAAAACTCGGTCGCAATATTTGGCAATTTCGGCATAAGGATAGACATCTTCCTGTAACTGTCTGAAACGGGCCGGTACACAAACGCTGAACCATTTGTCTTTTCCAAGCATATAGCGCAAATCACCAAGAAAAAGAATAAAATTCTTTCGGTCGCGAACAGGAACAAGTTCAAAATCTATTTGTACCCCGTCGTAAGGTTTTGCGGCCTTAACAATTTGTCGGAGCAACTGTTTTCGTGTTTCAGATTTTGGATCCAAAATAAAGTGGGTCAGAGCTGTACTTTCGCAAGTAATAACCATATGAACTCGGGCATCGGTTTTTAATTTTGCACGATTTGGAACGCCGACCAGTTCGCCGTAACTGTTAACTTCTGCTGAAAAAAAGCAAACGTCGGTTAGTGGAATAGACGAGTTATATTCATCCGGGTAAACCTGACTTACATATCCCCAGCTTTCTTTTAATTGAACCGGGGCACCTTCTGGGTGGCGGTATGTATATTTTGGTAGGAGAGGTCCTTCATCTTCTTCTTCGGGAGCGGTTTCTTCTGTGTCGATGGAAGTGTAATCGTTACTTTCGGATGGCATTGGCAATTCAGCTTTACCACGAGCAAAAAGCTGCAATGAACAAAAAAGCAATAATGAGGCAAAAAGTTGTTTTTTCATAAATTCAAATCCTTATAAAATTATCGGCTAATTTATAAGGATTTTGTACATTGGAGTTTCGCCAGGGTGCAATTCAAGTATATGGTTCTCGCAAGGTAAAACTTCTGAAGGGTCGTGAGTTACGTGGAGTAATGTTGTAGTACCACCTTGGGCTATCAATTCCATAAGATGGAGGATTTTTTCACGGTACTGTTCGTCTAGGCCGTGGCAAGGTTCATCAAGAATCAGGATTTTTGGACATTTTACTGCTGAACGGAGGATTAAGATTGCACGTTGTTCGCCGTAACTAAGATTTCCGAATGTTTCTGATTCACGGCCTTCAAAACCGCCAAGGGCAAGCCATTTTTTTGCAGCGGCAATTTCTACGTCTGTTGCGGTTTCGTAAAGGCCTATTGAATCGTGGAAGCCACTTATAATTACGTCTCGAAGGGAAGTGCTGCCTACCATTCTGTATTCAACGTGAAGGCGGTATGAAACTATTCCCAGTTGTTTTTTTATGTCCCAAATAGTTTCGCCAGTTCCACGACGATTGCCAAACATGTAGATTTCGTTGCAGAAAACCTGCTTGTTGTCGCCAGTAATGAGCTCAAGGAAGGTGGTTTTTCCGCTGCCATTTGGTCCGCGAACTAACCAGTGTTCTTTTTCGTGGAGGGTCCAGTTTAAGTCTATAAGGACACGGTTATCGCCCCAGCCCACGTTTACGTTTTTCATTTCTATTAGTGATACAGGATTGACAGTCACCGAACGTTGATTGACTGACACTGAACGTTGGAGGACAGTCACCGAACGTTCGGTGACTGTCCCCTGACGTTCGGTGACTGTCAATTCCGTGTTGTTTTGAAGAACTTCGGTTTCAGTTAGTGTTTGGGAAAGGGCATTTGCAAAATCTTCTCTGGCTTGTGTTGATGTGGCTTCTGAAGCGGCCTTGCGCTGTTCGAGGAGAGTTTCGTAATCAGAACGTGAGCCACAGAAACTTACTTCCTTCCCCGCGAACTCAATTACGTTAGTGATTGCATCTGGTATTTCGTGCCAGCGTTCCATTCCCAAAATAATGTGTGGATTTTGCTTTTTTGCAATTGTATTAAAAAAGTCCAGTAAAATAGTGCGGCTTTGAATATCCAGGCCGGCGAATGGGTCCGACAAAATTAAAAGTTGCTTCTGGCTTACCAAAGCATGTGCAAGTAAAGTTCTGCGGATTTCCCCAGTGGACATATATTTAAGTCCCCGGTCCAAAATCCGCTGAATACCACAAAGCTTAATTTCAGGGGCGTTGTCTAAATCCTTTCCACCATCTTTTGATCCGGAAATAAAAACTCGACCAGTACGGCCAATATCAACTCCCCCTTCTACATATTCGCTTTCGTCGTTTTCCCGCTCTTCCTGAATAAGGCGGGCAGCCCGTTCCAAAGAAAC
Source organism: Treponema sp. (assembly GCA_045597485.1). GTDB lineage: Bacteria > Spirochaetota > Spirochaetia > Treponematales > Treponemataceae > Treponema_D. Next base: position 5,349 of record JAZLKI010000078.1, on the reverse strand, counting down.
AATGTCTGTAGAATCTTTAAAAAGATTTGAATACAACCCTTCCGCGTTTGGAAGTATTTTTAAGCTTCCCGAAAGGGCGTTTAAAAAATCTGCTTTACCACCGCCATTAGGACCAATTACAAGCCATACCTCATCAGACTTCATTTCCCAGCTAAGTTCAGGGATAATGATGCTGCGTTTGTTTTCAATTCTACATTTATTAATGGAAATCAAGCTTTTTGTCATTTTTAGACCAGTTATTTTGTTTTAATAGATTTAGAGAAGAGTTTTTCTCCATTCTGTGAAACTAAATCAAATTCCAGATGAGAATCGTAAATTTTCATATCTACGTAACCAAAATCTGTGTTATTTACCCATTTAGAATATGGTGATTCGTAAATAAGATTTTCATCCAAGGCACCACCCATTGCACCAAGTACAAGGTAAGGAACGTTGTCTTTTTCCAGATATTCAAAGAAGTGGTCGTGGCCACTCATATGCAAATCAACATTGTATTTTTCAAGAATTGGACAGAATTTTTTCATTACGTCCTTAAGGTCGCCCCAGTTCTTTCCTGCTGCAGCATCATAATAACCTGAACTTACAGCATAACAGTGAGAGAATACAATTACAGTGTCTTCCTGTGGAATTTCCTTAAGCTGATTTTCAAGCCACTTGCGTTCTTTTCTTGTAAGTTCTGTAGAATCCCAAAGCATATTTACAAAAAGGAAGTGAACGGAACCGTTGTCCATGCGGAAGTAATGCTTTTCACCTTTTTTCATAAAGATTGAATCGTAAAGTTCAATACCATTCAAAATTACATCGTGGTTTCCAGGAATAGTTCTAAACTGTGTATTTGGCAAATATTCTCGTAAATCTGAAACTGCAAGTCTAAAATCTCCTGCAAGCATACCCATTTCTGCAATGTCGCCAAGAATATAGAAAGCATCAAAATCCTGGGAATCTATGGCTTTAAGAATTTTTACTCGTGCTTCTGGATTTGATTTACTTGACCCCCAGTGTGGATCAGATGCAAATGCAACGTGGAGTAAAGGGTCGCCTGGTTTTTTAACTTTTGAAGGAATCTCTTCTGACTGTGAAATAATGTTCAAACCAGAATTATCTACTGGAATTGAAGTAAGTGCCTTTAAGGAAACGAACCATGCCAGCCAAATAATTGTATCTAATATAGAAAAAACCATTAAGAGAACATTTACAGCTTTAAATCTTAAGAAGAAATTTAAAACAAGACTAATAATATGAATTGCAAGAATTATGCAGAGAACAATATAAATAGATCTGTAGCCTATGTGCCAGTTAAAGGTCCCAAGCATTCCGCATATAGAGCTGAACCAGATAAAAAGAATGATTGAAAGAACTGCGGTAAAAATGCCAACAATTTTTAATTTAGATAAAGTGTTTTTCATACGTTCTTATTATATTACTTTTTTGTAATCTTGTAGAGTGCTTTGAAATTCACTAAAATAGACATTATGAGTACAAATGAATTATGCCCTTGTGGTTCGGGCAAAAAATACGGCGAATGCTGTGAACCAATTATTAAAGGAAAAACACCAGCTCCATCTGCTGAAGCTTGTATGAGAGCTCGTTATACTTCTTATGTAAAACATGAAATTGATTACATTATCAATTCTTGTGAAGAAGGTGAAGGAATTGGTGAAGTAGACCGTCAGGCTACAGAAGACTGGTCAAAACAGTCTACATGGAACGGATTGAAAATTCTCCGTACAGAAAAAGGCGAAAAAGATGATGAACAGATTGTAGAATTTGAAGCTGATTATACACTTCATAACATGCACGATGTACATCACGAAATTTCTTTGTTCAGAAATATCAATGGCGACTGGAAATATGTTGCAGGTAACGTTATTCCAACAACAGTAAAACGTGTTGGTGCAAAAGTTGGCCGTAACGATCCTTGTCCATGTGGTTCTGGAAAGAAATACAAACAGTGCTGCGGAAGATAAGTTTTGTTCTTATAATAAATAATAAAGTTGAATTAAAATCTTAATTATTTATTGTAAGGTTTAATATGAAAGGTTCCAAAAAAGTGGGACGCAGGGAAAAAAATTAAGGAAACATCAATCGATTTTTTGCGAAGCAATAAAAATCGATGGTGATGAGGATCCCTTGATTTTTTTCCCGTTGCTGGGGCCCGCTTTTTTGGAACCTTTTTAAATGTAAGGGTAATTTATGGAAAAAATAATTACAGGTTTTCATTCAATTGAAGAAAAGGTTCGTGCTGGTAAAAATCAGTCTAATATTAAGATTTTTTACAGTAAATCTGGGCCACGTGTAAAAAAAATTATTGAAGCTGCAAATAAAATGGGCATAAAGGTTTTGAATGTTGACGATGCCAAATTAAACGAAATGGTTGCAAATCTTGATGAAACACTTCGTGACCACCGTGGAATTGTAATGCAGATTGAAAATACCAGTGCTTCTGAATCAAATCTTATAAATTTTGATGACTGGGTAAAGAAAAATAGCGAATCATCTGATGAATATAAAACTGTTGTGGTTTTAGATAAGGTTACTGATCCTCATAATGTTGGAGCAATTTTACGTAGCTGTGATCAGTTTGGTGCAAGCCTTGTTGTAATTCCAGAGCATAATAGTGCTAACGATATTGAAGGAAACGAAGTTATTGGCCGTACTAGTGCTGGTGCTTCTGCGTGGGTTCCTGTTGCAATTGTAAATAACCTTGTACGGGCTGTTGAACAATTAAAAGCTGCTGGTTTCTGGATTTATGGTGCAGATGCCGGTGGTGAAACTTTAGGTAAAATCGATTTTCCAAAGAAAACATGTATTATTATGGGTAGCGAAGGAACAGGAATTGCGCAGTTACTTGAAAAGCAGTGTGATTCTATTGTTTCAATTCCAACATGTGGAAAAATTGACAGTCTGAATGTTTCTGTTGCGGCAGGCGTTCTTTTATATGAATTATATCGTCGACAAAAGTAATATTTGGTGTCATAATTAATATATCAAAGTTTCGAGGTAGTAAATATGTCAAGACAAGATGATATTGCAGCAAAAGCAATGCGAAAATCTACATTAAAATCTTTAAAAGTTAAAAAGCATTGTCACGCACGTAAACTTAAGGAAGAGTATGAATTAGCCCTTCAGGAATTGAATATTCAGTATGCAGAAGATCCTGAACGCTTAAAGGCTAAATACGCTGCTGAACACTATGCAAAAACAGAACGTGCTCGCAAGCGTGCGGAAAAGAAAATTGCGAATGAAAAGAAAGCTATCGATTTGATGAAATCTTCTCGTCGTTTGACAGTTGCTGAAGAAATTGGAAGTTCTATTGTACAGGGATTTGGAGTTTGTTTGTTCATTGCTGCTACAGCAATTCTTGATACTTTAGCTATGAAGAATGTAAAAGATTTCTTCAACACAACTATTGTATTCTACTCACTCTTTGGTGCATCTATGATTTTGATGTACTTGTTCTCTACATTGCAGCATGCCCTTACAAATCTTACTGCAAAACAGGTTTTCAATAGATTGTCTCACGTTACAACATTCCTGATTATTGCATTCGGATATAGTGCTTTCTCTATTACAAAGCTTCAGGGTGCTCTTGGCTGGACATTGTTAGGCATAGTTTGGGGACTTTCATTTATAGGACTTATGTTCTATGCAATTGGCGGACAGAGATTTGAAAAAGTAAATCTTGTTTTGTACGTAGTTGCAGGGTTCTCTGGATTAGTTCTTTTGAAACCATTGCACGATGTAGTTTCTGCAAAATGTTTGAGCATGTTGATTTGTGGAGCTGTTTTCTACCTTGTAGGAATTATCTTCTATAACCTTAAGAAAGTTAAATTTATGCACTTAATCGGAAACATTATTATGCTTTTCGGTAGTGTTTATATCTTCTTCTCTTTGTTCTACATTCACGCATAATAAAATTTGAGGGGCTTATTATGGCCCCATTTCTACCTATTCTATTTAAACAAACGCAACATAAGGTTCATAGAACATTTGTGTAATAACTGGATCTTCATTATCAAAGTTGTCAGGTATAGAGTATTTCCTTTTGCAATTCCTAGTCTTTTTGAAACATCAACCTGATACATAAGAGCCTCCTGTAATCTGGTCAAGTTGACTAATGAATAAATTTTTATCACTGTTTTTTTATCCGAAAAATCAATTGTATGAAACGGTGCATTTCATTATTATATAGAAGATAAAAACAGGGCGTTGCGGGATGTGCCCGCTCGAAGGGGTAGCGACAGACCTTGGCTGGCGCGTAGGGGAAGGCCTTCCCCTCCTATATAATGCCTAGAGGAATTTTATGGAAAACACTAAAAGAACAGTAACTTGTGGTGAGCTTACTAAAGCTGACGTTGGCAAGAAAGTTGTATTGAATGGTTGGGTTAGCCGTACTCGTGACTTGGGCGGTTTGGTTTTTATTCGTTTGCGCGACCGTTATGGTATTACTCAGGTAATGGTTGGAGATAAGGCCAGCGATGAAGTTAAGAAAATTGCTGCCGGATTGAAATCGGAATATTGTATTGCAGTTGAGGGTGTTGTTGCCGCTCGTGCAGAAAAAGATATTAACAAAGACATGGCTACTGGTGAAATTGAAGTTGAAGCTTCTGATATTGAAATCTTTACAACTAGCCAGGATTTGCCATTCTCTATTGAAGAAGTTCGCCAGAAGGACGGAACTTTAGTTGTTGCTAACGAAGATCTTCGTTTGAAATACCGCTACCTTGACCTTCGCCGTGACCCAATGCAGCAGAATATTATTTTACGTTCACAGGTTACATTTGCAACTCGCGAATATTTGACTAGTAAAGGATTTTTGGAAATTGAAACTCCAACTTTCATTAAATCTACTCCAGAAGGTGCCCGCGACTACTTAGTTCCTTCACGCGTTCATCCAGGAAAATTCTATTCACTTCCACAGTCACCACAGCTTTACAAACAGCTTTTGATGGTTTCTGGATTTGATAAATATTTCCAGATTGCACGCTGTTACCGTGATGAAGATGCTCGAGGGGATCGTCAGCCTGAATTTACTCAGATTGATATGGAAATGTCATTTACAAACCGCGAAGAAGTTCTTTCTACAACAGAAGGAATGATGGGTTACATCTTCAAAAAAACTATGAATTATGATTTGCCAGCAAAGTTTGACCGCATTGCTTGGGAAGATGCTTTTGATTTATACGGAAGCGACAAGCCAGATTTACGTTTTGATATGAAAATGCAGGATGCTACTTTCATGGCTGATTTAGCTGACTTCAACGCATTCAAAGCAGGGGCAGCAAACGCTGGCCGTGATATTCAGAGACACAAACGTTCTGGTTTGAAAGCACTTGTTGTAAAGAACGT
>JAZLKI010000077.1:0-19242 GCA_045597485.1 Treponema sp. | reverse complement strand
AAAATTACTCCGCCAGTTTTTGTAACCCGAATTGCCTCATCCAACGCCTTGTGCTGATCTTCCAAGCTAAACAAATGATACATTGGACCTAAAAGCAGGGTTACATCAAAAGAGTTATCTTCAAAACGGCTTAAGTCCAGTACATCCCCCTGCAAAGCCTGAACATTTTTCATGTAGCCAATGTTTTTCTTCATCACCTCAAGATTTGCTTCCACCAGCTCAAGAGCAGTTACATCATAACCTTCCTGCCCAAGCTTTACGGAATAACGGCCAGTTCCAGCACCAATTTCAATCACTTTACTTTCGGGTTTAAGATACTGATGAATAAAATGCAGGGTAGTCATATATTCCAGCTGGCCATGACGACTTTTGGTTAACCGCCCGTTTTCATCCTGAGAATTATAAAGTTGATTGAGAATTTCTACTCGTTTTTCCATGAGAGGCCTCTTATTTCAAATCAATCCAGATAAGATAACGCTCTTCGGTTTTTTCTGAAATAACGCCACCATTTGCAAGTGCAACCTTTTGTGAAGGAAGATTATCAAGATGCACGGTTACAAGCACTTTTTCAAGCCCAATTTTTCTGGCTTCCTGCAATAAAAGCTTAAGGAGGATTTTACCGTAGCCCTTTCCTCTAAATTGAGGGGCAATTCCGTAACCAATGTTTCCGCCAGCCTTGCTTAGTGCTTCTGTAAGAAAATGCCGCAGATTTCCAAAGCCCACAGGCCCCCCGTCCACGTAAAGCCAGAATGTGGTAGATGGGACCTTCCAGCCATCAACTAAACCTTCCTGCTCACTTTCAATCTTCTTAGCCTTAAGCCATTCCTTGAATTCCTCAAAGCTAAGCCCATTTGCTTTATTGATAAGGCCATTTTCTTCTTTTGGCATTTCCTGCAGGAGATTGTAAATGTCATGTCCATCATTTGCAGATAACTTTTTTATTTCAATCATTATTACATCTCCTGTACCAGTTCCTTACAAAGCAAAATCAGATTGTAGCGGATTCCCTGCCTTGTATTCCAACCGCGGGAATCCCATTCTTCAGAAGCAACATCGTCACCACCGTAAATTAAAGCTCCGTAATCAAACCCACGGCACTGGGCAACGGCAATACAACCTGCCTGTTCCATTTCTACAATTTTTGCACCCTCTGATTTACGAAGCTCAACTCGTTCTGGAGTTTCTCGAAGCATGGCATCTGTTGTCCAGCAAAGGCCGCGAAGATATGGTACTTTTTTTGCTTCGAGACTCGCCGCAAGTTTATCGGTAACTTTTTTGTCTGTGTAAATATAGCGGCTTGGCTCTACATAATGGTAAGAAAAACCTTCATCACGGATAGCCCCATCTACCAAAAGCAGCTGACCAACTTTTATGTTCCGGTCCAAAACTCCGCCACCACCGCAGAACATAACTTTTTTCAAACCGCCAGCCTGCAATGCATCTAAGTTTCCGGCGCAGGCAGGACAACCAACCTGACCTAAAATCAAAAGTACATCTGGTGCATCCACAAAATTATAAACATCAAAAGGATTTTCACCACCAATGTGCATGTAAACTTCAATCTGTTTTTCTTCAATCAATTTATTAATGGCTTCAGGGAAAAAACTAATAATCATTTTATCTGCAGAAAATTTTTCTGGAAACAGATTTTCAGGATTGATTTTTGCAACCTTTTCAGTGTCAAACTCTAAAATTGGAAATTCCTTTTTTGTTATCATTTTTTCCTCCGATCAATGCATTTCTCTGAGACCCTGAATCAAGTTCAGGGTGACGCATACATGTCATGCTGAACTTGTTTCAGCATCTCACGAACCGTCATACTGAACTTGTTTCAGCATCTCACATACCGTCATGCTGAACTTGTTTCAGCATCTCACATACCGTCATTCTGATCTTGTTCCAGCAGCTCACGCACCGTCATGCTGAACTTGTTTCAGCATTTCACGCACCGTCATGCTGAACTTGTTTCAGCATCTCTTTTCAATTTACCACATAATGGAGGAATTAATAAGATTCGCCAATAAAGTTGAAGTTTAAATTGCAAACAGCTCGCCCTTGCTGGTAATAACAAACATTCGCAATCCACCAATCTGAGGCAAAGTTACCACCGCCTCCTGCTCTGCAAAAAGATTGGTGACCATCAGCTTGTCGTACTGCACGGTGATTAAATTGGCGATGTATTCGTCCTTGGTCATTGGATGCTTAAAGCTTACCAGATAACGGCCATCAAACTCCGAAATTATCGGCTGATATTTTGGATCGTCAGTAGTGCTGGCTTCCACCGAGTGCAGTTTGTTTCCGCAGCAACTGATTTCAATTTCCTTTGCGCTGGTAACAAGATTGCCGCAGGTAGGGCAACGGTAAAACTTAAGCCGGTTCATGTTGCCTGCAATACTATTGTTTTTTACCAGTTCCCCCCGCAAAATACTTTGAATATCAATTTCCAGAACTTTAGAAAGTTGGGAAAGCAAAGTGATATCCGGGCAACCGTGACCTTTTTCCCATTTGCAAACCGCCTTGTCGGTTACAGAAATTGCCTCTGCCAGTTCCTTTTGTGTCATGCCCTTTTTAGTTCGGGCTTCATAAATTATTTTTCCAGTTTTTTCCGCATTCATAAATTTGTTCCTTTCATTTAATGTTAATTTGATTAATGCAAGCGGACGCATCACCACTTTCTATAATTCAATACTATCGTCTGGAACACTGTGAGTAAATCTACGGGGAGTAGAGTTTGATTCGATTTTCCGCACTGTTACGAAAAGTATCATTTCTGTAAACAACAATTTATAGATTAAACCTCCCTGCAATGGAACAATATGACCATTCGCAAGGAGGTAACAATGCGACAATTCAAATCGATTTCTTCAAAAAAGGTTGCAGCCTTTATTCTATTTCTCTCTCTGGCAGCAAGCGCCTTTTCCCAAACAAAACTTTCATCATCAAAAGTAAATAATTTTGACCGGCCCATAATGAATCCCTATTCAAAAACATTAGATTACCTTGGCACTGGCTTTGAAGCATTAACTCTTCTTACCCCTGCAGTCCTATTTGCCGCTCCCTCTCAGGATTATTGGAAAATTGGCGTAGAATATGCCGAAACTATTGCCTTTGCCTATGGCGCAAAAGAACTTGCAAAACTGTGTGTAAGTCGTCCCCGCCCCTACATGTATTTTGACAATGCTCCCCAAAACAAAATAAATGATGGTGATTGGGATGATTCCTTTTTCTCTGGTCATGCAACTTTAAGCTTTGCTGCAGCTGGATTTACAACTTTTATATTCTGCCATTATTATCCAGATTCCCCTTGGAAAATCCCTGTAATTTCCGCATCTTATCTTTTGGCTGCTACAACTGCAGGCTTACGTCTTGCCAGCGGAAATCATTTTTTGACAGATGTTTTATGTGGCGCAGTTGTAGGTTCTGCCATCGGTTACCTGGTTCCATATGTTAATTCCCTCTGGTGGAGGCCCACTCAAACAGATAGAACACAATTTTCAGTTTCGCCTCTGGGATTTTCTGCCTCATTCAGATTTTAATAGGGAGTTTTTCATGCGCAAATTTATTTTTCCGATTTCCTTATTTGCAACTTTTGTTCTCTTTACTGTGCTGCTCAAATTTGTGGACGTTCAGGCAATTGGCCCGGAATCTACAACTGTGGGTTTTGCAGCAATCAATTTGGCAGTGAACAACTTTTTCGGACTCAATATGTTCTGGTACAATTTCACAGACTGGCTGGGACTAGTGCCAGTTTTTATAGCCTTTGCATTTGCACTTTTCGGTTTAATTCAGATGATTAAAAGACGTTCCCTTTTTAAGGTAGACAAGCAACTTTTGCTTTTAGGCGGATTTTATCTTCTAGTCATAGGCAGTTACATTTTTTTTGAAAAAGTGATTATAAACTATCGGCCTGTAATTTTAGGAGTACACCCGGAAGCTTCCTATCCTTCCAGCCACACCATGATTGTAATCTGCATTTTGGAATCAGCAATTGTGATTTTGAACCATTACATTAAAAATCAAAAAGTCCTTATGTGGGTAAAAATTATTTTTCGCCTCATAATTGCAGTTACAGTTTTTGGAAGATTATTAAGCGGAGTTCACTGGGCCACCGACATTGCAGGGGGAATAATTTTATCCTTGTCTTTGGTTGAATTTTACAAGAGGTTTTGTGATATACTATGACCAATATGAATTTTAACCAAAAGCTTCAGCAGTTAAGAAATCAAAAAGGCCTTACTCAGGAACAACTGGCAGAAAAAGTTTGCGTTTCCAGAGTGGCAGTTTCAAAATGGGAATCGGGACGAGGGTATCCAAATCTTGATTCTTTAAAGAAGCTTTCCGAAATTTTTGGCATTTCTGTTGATGAACTTTTATCTTCCAATGAGCTGATTGATCTTGCAAATTCTCAAACAAAAAATAATTCCAGAATTCTTCGATCCCTGATTTTTGGAATTACAGATTTTCTGGCAATCCTGCTGTATATAATCCCGCTGTTTGCAGATCGTTTTGACGGTAAAATTGAAATTCTAAATCTACTGAAGCTTTCCCACATATCCGCTTTTGTTAAAATCATTTTTATCGTGTTTGCGGGGGGCAGTGTTTTATTGGGCGCTTTGGAACTGGCATTGCAAAATATTCAGACTGCAGGCAAGCAAAAGGCGGAATTAATTTTGTCGGGAATATTCAGCTCCCTTGGAATAGTTTTTTCTGCCATGACAAATCAGCCTGATCCATGTATTTTATTTTTCGCATTGTTTATAATAAAAGTGCTGGCAGCTCTTAAAACTCAATAATAGCCACAACTGGAGATTTTATGCTTTCAATCTAAATTGACAGTTTAGATTAAGTATTCCTTTGCAATCTGCTCAACTTGTTTTGAACTAAGGGGAAGATCCCGGCTTTCGGTGGAAATAATCAGATTTTTGCCTGGGAAGTAACCACTTTTCTGATAGTGAAATAATTTATCTACGGCGGAGCGGGCATAGTCTGAATCATCCAACAGGCCCAAATGTTCCCAGGCAAATTCCTTCCGGGTTCGAATATTCAAGCAGTAGAAATCAGGGTGCACATTAAAACTTTGCAATTTTAAGGGGAATTCATAGCGGTAAGGTATGCCCAGGCGATGCAGCGTGTCTGCAATTATCACTTCTGATTTGGAACGAACACGTTCGCCTTTGCTGGTAAGCAGAATTGGAGCTTCTGGGGAAAAATCTTTATGTTTGTATTCAACCGATGACCAAATTTCGACGTAGTCGCTGGGAGAAAGTGTTGCAGGTGTTACAAGGGTTTGGCGACCTGGGTGAAGTTCAGTGTGAAGGCGTTCAAGTTGCCCATGCTGAGAAAGCAAATTTTCAATTGATAAAAGTTCTTCTTGCAGCTGGGAAATTAATTTTTTGTCATAGTCAGCCTGGGCAAGTTCGCGGGCCATGGGAAGGTCGTTTTTGCCAAGATATTTTCCATTTTTGTTGGAATCTGACTGAACATAGTAATATTGAATCTTCCCATTGCTTTTGGAAATTCGTAAATGGCCATCTGGAGCCTGAGCTAATTGTTTCTTTTTACTCGCAATTAGGTGCTCCAACTGATTTTTACGGAGTAAAAGCTCATTTTCATACTGTTTAGGCGGTAAATCTTCATAAGTTTTAGCCAACAAACTCTCCTTTATAATGTGTGTTTTTAGATAATTACAGAGTTTTCCTTCAAAAAATAGCAAAAACTCCGTAAGCCAAGTGTGGATACCAAAAACTAAAGCCCCCGCTCCAGCTCACCAAGTCCCGTTTTACGGAGTTTTTCCCTCATTTCTCAACAAAACTCCGTAAAAACCTAATCCAACCGGAAACCAGAGCTTCCGCTACAACTCGATCAAGTCCCGCTTTACGGAGTTTTCTTCCAAAAAAATCAATAAAACTCCGTAAAAACTTAATCCAGCCGGAAACCAGAGCCTCCGCTACAACTCGACTAAGTCCCGCTTTACGGAGTTTTCTTCCAAAAAATCACTAAAACTCCGTAAAAACTCAATCCAACCGGAACCCAGAGCTTCCGCCCCAACTCGATCAAGTCCCGCTTTACGGAGTTTTCCTTTGAAAAATCAATAAAACTCCGTAAAAGCTCACCCCAGTCGGAAACCAGAGCCTCCGCTACAACTCGACTAAGTCCCACTTTACGGAGTTTTCTTCCAAAAAATCACTAAAACTCCGTAAAAACTCAACTCCTCCGGAACCCAGAGCTTCCGCCCCTACTACACCAAGTCCCGCTTTACGGAGTTTTCTTCCAAAAAAATCAATAAAACTCCGTAAAAACTCAACTCCGCCGTAAGCCAGAGTTGCAACATCTTTCCGCCTAATTCACCTCACTTAAATTTACCTATAAAATCATCAAAAACAAAGAAAAAAAGCCGATTATTTACAAAGTACTACCACTTCATAAGTAACCGGCCCATATTTTACCATCCAACATAAATCTTATAAGAAACAACAGATTCTGTGGGCAGAAGTTTCGCAGTATAACCTTTGCCATCAAAATATTTTATGACTTCATCAATATAGAAGTTTTTAGTTCCACTATGATGGCAATAACTGTTCTCGCCAAGATGCTTTTTAATCTCAATACCTTTGTTTATCTGCTCAATCTGTTTTTTCGTTTCTTCAAGACGCTTATCAAACTGCGCTTCCCGAACAGAATGATTCTTCTTATCTTCAATTGAATTCATAAGCTTTTAATACTCTTCAATAATCCTTTCAACCTTAATCTTTCCGCCAAGCAAAGTTTCTACCAGCCCGCCTTCACCTTCGCCAGCGCCGGCACAGCCCCCTTTAATTTCACCGCTCCAGTAATGCTTTGCCTGCTCCAACTTTTTCTCAAAGCTGTCGCCGTTTACCTCAGGGAGAAGAGCCGCATCTCCAGTAAAAACAGGCCCATCAGAGCTAAGTTCAACAAGCTGCAAAACCTTCCGGCCAAAGCCTTCAAAATTTTCCTTCCATTTTTTAGCTTCTTCCAGAGTTTTACAAACATAGAGGCACTTAAATCTTGAAGGCTTTTCCGGGAACATTGCCACGCGAACCAGCTCAGCCACAGTTTCCCTTACAGCACGCGACTGATTAAACACATAATCTTTAATTACATTTTTCCCAGCTTCAGAAAAATCATCCTCCACAAGCACTTTAAAAACATCTGCCCCATCTTCCCGGTGAGCTTCCCGCTTCATCCAGAAATCATAGAGCCGATTGTGATTTTCCCCAGTAAAATCAATTATCTGACCTTCCGACATAGGAATTCGAGTAACAAGATGATAATAATTCAAACTGTCCTCCTTCTGCTTGGGTTTCCTTTTTATGCCACCTGCGGGAAAAATATAAAATCATATTCCAGCGGATTTATAAATCCAAGTTTTTCTGCAAGATGAACAGATTCCGTATTTTCCACATCACATGCCCAGATTGCTTTTAAGTCTTTTTTATCCAGTTCCTGAAGGGTTCGTACGCAAGCTGCAAAAGCATATCCCTGTCTACGGTACTTATCAAAAGTATAAATGCCAAGTTCAGTGTAACCGCCGGAAGTAAATGCAGCTTCACTTTCACTGCAGACTTCCCCATTTTCAACTGCATAGAATCCAAAGGCTTTTTTTAGAAATGCTTCTTTTGTTCCGTAGTTATCAAGGTGCCACTTTTTGTAGCCCGGTTCCAGTTTATCAAAAAGTTCGCTGGAAAATGGAACCACTTCAACGTTGCCAGGCTGAGCTAAAGGTGCAGTTCTTTCTATATATTCTAAGCGGGGAATAATTTTTCCAAGTTCTTTAAGCGGATAGCAAGGCCTTCTTGAAGGACTCCAGACTACTTGAATCCAGCTGGTTTTAATGATTTCCCGGAGGGTTTCTTCAATCCACGAAAAATCTGCGGCATCGCTGATGTAAGTCCAGCTCATATCCAGTTTGCAAATTGCTTTTGTTGGGGCGGCAAGGTTATCAACATAAGTTGTACCTGGCATTTTCCCTTCAAAATAGCACCATAAAGCAGAATTGTTAGGCTGCTTTTCTTTGAACAGATTTTTAATCAGTTCTTTCTTTTCCTCTGGTAATTGTAATAGCATTCAAAACTCCTTTCTCCAAACCCAAAAAAGTTAGAATCTCTCCAACTCCATTTGGGTCATCATTGCATTGGCCTGTTAATTCAAAGCCAAGTTTTTTATACATTGATTGAGCTTTTGTGTTGGTGAGGAGAGTGTCCAGCCGTAAAACTTTGCAACCCATTTTTTTTGCAAGACTTTCGTAAAAACTCATAAAAGCTCTACCATATCCTTTGCCCTGAAGGCCCGGATCTACAGCAAAAGTATGCAACACCAGAACTTCATCAGGTGCAGCCGCAATTTTCCAGTCAAAATTTTTATAAATTTCTGGCTGAAACTGATTTATAATTCCACAAGCCACAATTTTTCTATCTGCGGCTTCTTCATTTTCCAAAACATACATCTCGTTTGCTGTCAGTGCCTTTTGAACAGTTTCCATATTTGGATAGAATTCCTTATCCCAGAAAGTTTGCCGCTCATTTACTTCTTCCCAATCGCAAACAGAATTGTATATTTCAAGACAACGGTTTCCATCCGCTGCCACAGCTTTTCTAAACAGCATAAAATCTCCGTAATTCAAAAACTACAGCATTTCCCATTGGATATCCCGCAATAAAAAGCTTCAGGATTTTTCCATCTCCCATGTCGAATACTTCAGCTGTGTTTCCCTTTCCAATTAATTCCATAATACTTTTTTTCCTCTTTTTTATTATACCATATTAATATATGATTACATCACTTATGGAAGCAAAGAAAAACATCTGGAATAAAAACTGGTTTGTAATAATAATGGCAACTTTTTGTTGTCTGCTTTGGGGAAGCGCATTTCCTTGCATTAAGATTGGTTATAGTCTTTTTAATATAGGTTCAGAATTTTCATCGGCACAAATTCTTTTTGCTGGAATACGTTTTGCCCTTTCTGGTGTAATGGTTATTATTGCCGGCAGTTTTCTGAACAAAAAGTTTCTTTTTCCTAATTCTGCAAAGTCATTTTTATACTGTCTGCTGCTATGCCTTTTCCAAACTGTAGGACAATATGTATTTTTTTATATTGGACTTGCCCACACTTCAGGAAGTAATGGCGCAATTGTTGAAGCAACAAATACTTTTTTCACAATTCTATGGTCCTGTCTCATTTTTAAAACTGAAAAAATTTCTTTTAGAAAAATGCTCGGTTGTTTTATAGGTTTTGCAGGAGTTTGTCTAATTGAATTACATGGCACAAATCTTGCAGATTTTAAATTTAACCTTTTAGGCGACGGATTTGTTCTCATCTCCTGTCTGTTTGCATCTTTTGTTCCTTCACTATTAAAGCAATTTTCTAAAATAGAAACGCCTTTTGTCTTAAGCGGCTATCAATTCCTTTTTGGCGGAATAATTATGGCCGTTTTTGCTATACTTTTTGGTGGAAGAATAGAAATGCCTGTACAAGCTGTAAAATCATATAGTTTACTTGTATATCTGGCTTTTATCTCTGCCTGCGCTTACACTATCTGGTCTTTGCTATTAAAAGTAAACGATGTAAGCAAAGTTGCAATCTTCGGATTTATAAACCCTGTTTTCGGCTTTTTACTTTCTGCTTTTATTCTCGGCGAAGCAAGTTCAGCATTTTCAGTGTCTGGCTTAGAATCTTTGCTTTTAGTAAGCCTTGGTATTATTTTAGTTTACTACGTTTAATCTTTAAAGTTCAAAGCAGAAACTACTGCTGCAATACCGGCACGACCAACGTTGGAACTCTTTCCTACACCCCAAACTTTGTTGCCATTTTCAAAGGTAAGTTCAACATAAGCCATAGCGTGGGTGTCTGAACCAGTACCAATAGAATGTTCATGGAAACTAGAGATATTAAATATTGGAGCCGAAGTTCTGCGAATAGCTGTTACAAAAGCATCCAAAGGACCGTTACCAGTTCCAGAAACTACAAGCCTCTTTCCTTCATATTCAATTGTAGCAGTTGCAATTACGTGTTCTGTTCCATCTACACCACGTTCCCCTTCAATATGCTTTTCAGAAATCTCTAAAACATTCAAAGGTACTTTTGTTTCAAGCCATTTTTCATTAAATATTCTGTACAATTCAAGATTAGTAATTTCACGCTGAACTTTGTCTGTGTAAGCCTGAACAACTGAACCAATAACAGGATGCATAGCCTTTGGTGCAACAATTCCAAAATCTGTTTCCAGAATATAAGCTGCACCACCCTTTCCACTCTGGCTGTTAATTCTGATAATACCTTCATATTCGCGGCCAATATCGTGAGGGTCAATTGCAAGGTAAGGAACATCCCAAGGTTCATTTTCTGCCATTTCTCCACGGGCATGCAGTGCTTTACGAATAGCATCCTGATGAGAGCCACTAAAAGCTGTAAAAACCAGTTCTCCGGCGTAAGGAGCACGAGGATGAATTGGCATATTTGTAAAATGAGCACAGCGTTCCGACAATGTTTTTAAATCAGAAAAATCAAGTTTTGGGTCAACACCCTGGGTAAACATATTCAGAGCCACAGTTACAATATCAAGATTTCCTGTACGCTCGCCGTTTCCAAAAAGGCAGCCTTCTACACGTTCAGCCCCAGCAAGCAATCCAAGTTCACACTGCGCTACACTTTCTCCACGGTCGTTGTGGTTATGCAATGAAATTATTACACTCTCACGGCACGAAAGCTGCTGACAAAAATACTCTATCTGGTCTGCAAAATGATTTGGAAGGCTGCATTCCACAGTCGAAGGAAGATTCAAAATCATCTTATTATTTGGAGTTGCTCCCCATTCTTTTACAACAGTTTCACAAATCTCCAGTGCATAATCCATTTCGGTCTGAGTAAAATTTTCTGGTGAATATTCAAGAGTAATTTTTGAAGAAGATTTTGCCGCATATTTTTTTACAAGCCTAACTCCTTCTTTTGCAAGCTCAACTATTTCTTCTTTTGATTTACCAAAATTATATTTGCGCTGGGCAGGGGAAGTTGCATTGTATAAATGAAAAATTACGTTTTTAGCACCATTAATTGCTTCAAAAGATCTGGCAATAAGATGTTCCCGTGCCTGGCATAAAATCTGAACTGTAACATCATCTGGAATGTGGTACTCTTCTATCAGGCGACGCATAAATTCAAATTCTGTATCTGAAGAAGATGGAAAACCTACTTCTATTTCTTTAAAACCAATGGCTACAAGCATATCGAAAAACTGAAGTTTAGCCTCTACCCCCATAGGATTCACAAGGGCCTGATTACCGTCACGCAAATCTACCGAACACCAAATTGGAGCTTCTGTTATAGATTTTGAAGGCCAGGTTCTGTTATTAAGAGGAAGGGAATTAAACTGTCTGTACTTTCCGTTAGCTTTCATATAATTTTTCATTATATTGTAATTGTAACAAAAATACACCTTTTATTTCGGAAATTCAATTATTGAAAAACACACTATTATATAGTAGAATTACGCATCAAATTGGAGGATACCTATGAAGAAATTAACTAAAATTTCATTGGCATTGCTCGCTGCAGCTATGCTTTTTAGCGGATGTTCTAAATCTAATGCTAAAAAAGATTACATCCTTGCTACAGGTGGAACTAGTGGTACTTACTACCCATTCGGTGGTGCTATTGCTAACATCTGGAATACAAAAATTGAAAACATGAACGTAACAGCACAGGCTACTGGTGCTTCTGCTGAAAATCTTCGTCTTATTAACAAAGGTGAAGCTGAATACGCTATCGTTCAGAATGACGTAATGGACTATGCTTACAACGGAACAGACCTTTTTGCTGGTGAAAAACTTACAAACCTTGCAACAATTGGTACTTTGTATCCAGAAGTTGTTCAGATTGCAGTTTCAAAAGACAGCGGAATTAAATCTGTTGCAGATTTGAAAGGAAAACGTATTTCTGTAGGTGATGCTGGTTCTGGTGTTGAATTCAACGCTAAACAGATTCTCGAAGGTTACGGACTTACATTCGATGATATTAAAAAGAACAACCTTTCATTCAAAGAATCTGCTGAAGGAATTCAGAACGGTACTTTGGACGGATGTTTCATTACAGCTGGTGTTCCAAACTCAGCTTTGCAGGAACTTGCTTTCACAGCAGGTTTGTCACTTATCCCTGTAGAAGGTGAAGCAGCTTCTAAAATTATGGAAAAATACAGCTACTACACTCTTACAACAATTCCAGCTGGAACATACAAAGGTACAGACGAATACATTTCTGCTTTGGCAATTAAAGCTACTTTGGCTGTAAGTGCAAAACTTGATACAGACACTGTATATGAAATGACAAAAGCGTTGTTCTCTAACCTTCCAGAACTTGCAACAGCTCATGCAAAAGGTAAAGAAGTTTCTGCAGAAAACGCTGTAAAAGGTGTTTCTGTTCCTTTCCACCCAGGTGCTGTTAAATACTTCAAAGAAGTTGGTTTAATGAAATAAGCTTTACTGCAATGAAAAGAAAGAATAAAGTTTATCTTACAATTGCTACTGTTTTTCTTTTCATTGCACTAATGACAGGCCTTCCATTCGTGAAGGTCTTGTCTATTTATAATAGAAAAAATCCATCAGAGAGATATTTTATCAAGGCTGATGCGGTAGAAGGATTTGAAATTTCCTATACCCACTCAGTAAACAAAGGTCGTGTTCACGATTTTTACAATACCCGGTCAGATAAAGGCCTTGTTCTTACTTCTACAAGATTTGTTTCTTATGGAGCAGGAATACCAGAACCAGAAGAAACTGAAGGTGCCGTTTTTACAGTAACAGACGACGGTTATGTAATCAGTAATCTGGAAAGAAAAGTTCCAAAATTGACAATGGCAGTTGGAATTATTGCAAACCACGGTTTGACAATTGGCGAAACTTACTACACTATGACAGACTTATTTGCGCCACAAACCAGTATTATTTTTGAAAAAAAACGAGTTTCACTCATTAATTATATATTTCATAAACTTAATAAAAAAAGGAGACCCTAATGGATACAGAAAACACTTCTAGTGGAAACATTGAAAACATTCTTCCTACAACAAATGAAGAAGAAATCAAGAATCTTATGAAAGATTTAGACAGAGATCAGGCCTACCGCGAGCACAAATGCTGGCGCCAATGGGTAACTGTCCTTATTTCAATCATTTTTGTTTTATTTCAGATTTATGCAACACTTTCGGGACATGTAACTGCACAAGTTTTAAGAGCTACTCATCTTGCTTTTGTTCAGTTGCTGGCTTTCCTTCTTTTCCCTGCATCAAAAAATTTACCAAAAGATACTCTTCCTTGGTATGATGTGCTGCTTGGAGTTTTAGGAGCTGCCTGCTGGATGTACATTGTTGTAAACTTTCAGATGTACGCTCATGGTGCTTCAAATACACTTGTAAGCAGAACTGGTAACAATACTACATTAGATGTTGTAATTGGTATTATTGGTATTTTAATTTTGTTCGAAAGTTGCCGCCGTATTGTAGGGCTTCCTATTATGATTATTGCTGCATGTTTTGTACTTTACGCTTTCGTTGGTAAACAGATGCCTGGCTTCCTTCACCACCGCGGCTATTCTTTACAGCGTGTAGTATGTCACCTTTTCTATAACACAGAAGGTATTATGGGAACTCCAATTGGAGCATGTTCAACTTTCATTTTCTTGTTTATCCTCTTTGGTGCTTTGCTTGAAAAAACAGGTATTGGACAGTTCTTTATTGATGTTTGTAATGCAATTGCCGGTGGTGCATCTGGTGGTCCTGCAAAAGTAGCAGTTCTTTCTTCTGCACTTCTTGGTACAGTTTCTGGTTCTTCAGTTTCAAATACTGTAGGTTCAGGTTCTTTCACAATCCCAATGATGAAAAAACTTGGTTACAAAGGTGAATTCGCCGGAGCTGTAGAAGCAACTGCCTCAACTGGTGGTCAGCTTATGCCTCCTATTATGGGTGCAGCAGCCTTCCTTATGGCAGAAAGTATTGGTGTTCCTTATGTAACAATCATTAAAGCTGCAATTATTCCAGCATTACTTTACTTTACAGGAATCTTTATTACAGTTCACCTTGAAGCTAAAAAACTTGGCCTTAAAGGACTCCCAAGAGAACAGCTTCCAAAAGTTGGACCTCTTTTATTAAAGAGCTATATGATTCTTCCTCTTATTGTAATTATTGTTTTCCTTTGTATGGGTAAAACTGCAGTATTTGCTGCCCTTATGGGAATTATTTCATGTCTCTTTATTGGAATTGCAGTTTCTTTTGTTGATCTTGCAAAAGGCCGCAAACCAACATTTGGTGGAAAAGATATTGTAGACGTTATTTGTGCTGCTTCAAGAAACATTATTTCTGTTGCAATCGCCTGTGGTATGGCTGGTATTATTATTGGTATTGTAACTTTGACTGGAGTTGGTCTTAAACTTGGTGCAGGTCTTGTAACTCTTGCTCACGGAAAACTTTTCCTTACATTGTTACTTACAATGATTGCTTCTATTATTCTTGGTATGGGAGCTCCAACAACAGCAAACTACCTTATTACTTCTACAATTACTGCTGGTGCAATTCTTACTTGTCTTTATGGTCAGAATGCAGATATTGATGGAATTATGAAACTTCCAGCACATATGTTTGCCTTCTACTTTGGTATTATTGCCGATGTAACACCTCCAGTTGCTCTTGCAGCCATTGCTGGTGCAGCTATTGCAAAAGCAAAACCAATGAAAACTGCCGTAAATGCCACAAAACTTGCAATTGGTGCTTTCATTATTCCATATATGTTTGTTTACAACAGCAAAATGCTTATGATTGATGCTTCTGTTGGTTCAATTATCAGCATTATTATTACAGCGATTATTGGTATGTTTGGTATTAGCGTTGCTCTTGAAGGATATGGCTTCAATAATACAGGTATTTTCTATAACACAAATAAAGCAAAATCGGTAGTTGTTACTTTTGATGTAATTGAAAGAGTATTATTTGCCGTTGCTGGACTTCTTTGTGTAATTCCAGAATCTAAATCTGATGTTATTGGTATTATTGCTATGGCAATTCTTATTGCATGGCAGCTTATTACAAAGAAAATCAAAGCTAATAAACAGTAAAAAATTGTTGCTTTTGCGAAGAATTATTATTAATTTATATATTACGAGGTAATTAAAATGAAAATTAAACCATTAGCAGACAGAGTTCTTGTAAAAAACGATAAAGCAGAAACTAAAACAGCAAGCGGACTTATTATTCCAGAAGCTGCACAGGAAAAAACACAGACTGCAGTAGTAGTTGAAGTTGGACCTGGCACAGACGATTGCAAAGTAACTGTAAAAAAAGGTGACAGAATTATGTACGATAAATATGCCGGAACACAGGTAAAAATCGACGGTGAAGATCACCTTATCTTAAGAATGAGTGACATCATAGCTATTATTGAATAGATTATTTTAATTGAAGCTTAAGCTTGTCCTTAAGTAAACCAGCCCTTACGTTTTCTGGATACAAATCAATTGCGTATTCAACAGAACGGAGGGCTTTTTTTATTTCTCCCTGAGCTGCATAAATTGAACCGATTCTAAAAAATAATTCTGAGCGCAAGGAATTTTTACTTTCACGACCAGCAGCACTTCCATATAAATCAAGGGCCTTTTCTGTTTTTCCAATAGAAAAATACAAATCACCAAGATTCATACAGGTTGCAGTAGAAACTCCCTGAGCAATAAAACCAGTTTCCAGCATACCACTGCTTTCGTATACACAATATTCACATAAACGAGTTGCTTCTATTAATAACTTCTGGTAGCAGGCAAACCAAGCGCCAAACTCCACAATTGTACTATCGTAAATATTTATCTGTTCAATAAACTGTTCCCAGAAATTACGTTTAGCATCATAAGTGCCAAACTCCATTACATAATTTCTGAACAAGTTCCATGCATCATCATACTCCTTAGTATTAATAAGGAAATTCAATGCATACTGCACAAGAAGCATTTTATACTTTTCACCTTCAACGTAGTTATCTTCCAAAAGACGCCACAAATCTCTGTATTTATCTTTATCCTGTAAACTACGGTCGGTCTTATATTTTAAATCCAAGCGAGCAATATTCAAATATGGGTCGTTAGTACGCTTAATACCTTCGTCAATTCTGTAAAGGGCATCGCTCATAGGAATTTTACGACGGTTATCGTATCTATCCATTTCTAGAGTTGAAATTCCTGCTTTTCTTAATGCCTTAATTTCTGTGTCTTCTTCGCGTTCCAAATTAGAACGGTAAGCATAGTCCGCATATAAAATTACAGCAGGAACATTTTCTGGCCAGCGTTGAACAATATAGAAAAGCAAATCGGCACTCTGATCATCATACCCCTGGTTTCCTGCCCAAATTGCACTATTTAAAAGGATTGTAGAAAGTAATGGTTCATCTGTTTTTGAATAATGAAGATTATCAATATTAATTACTATACTGCTACGGGCAGATTCTGAAGCTTCCATATCGGAAACGGCCATATACGCATCAGACTTTAATGCGACCTGCTGAATCTCGCTTGTTTTGAATAAACTTTTATTCTGATAATTATTCAGTAAACGAACAGAAGCATTTATTGCATCTATACATTCGTAATATTTTCCAGCATCGTAATAAACAAGAGCCCAGAAATATGCATCATCAACATCTGCAAAAACCTCTGGAGCATTATCTGCTGCTAATCCATAATAGCCATTTGTAAGATTATAAACAGCACAGTTTCTCGCCCAAATTGGATTCCTTGTAGTGTTATAGGCATCTTTATAAATCTGGTAGAATTGTTCATTTTGAAAGAAAGTATTTACATCTTCATTTTTCAATTTTGAATATGATTGTTTTAATATAGTTTCAGAATACAAAGAGGCATATTTTGTTCCACGAAGATTTTCGGTTACCTTTTCTGCTTCCGAAAGTTTATTTTCGCGTAGAAGATAATTTGCATAAATTGCTCTTAATTCAAGATTTTCTTTATTCTTTTTTAGGGCTTTTTTAAGAAGTTTTTCGCCAAGAGCTTTTTCTCCCAGCTTTGTATATCTTTTATAGATTCCAATATATGTCCAGCTGTCATAAGCCTGCTTTTCAGTTTTTTTCAATTCCTTAATAGCAGACGACATCTGGTTTTGCATCATTAATGCATCAATAATTTCAAATTGCTTTGTTAAAGACTTTTGCTCTGCCTTAAGACTACAGCCTAAAAAGCAGAACAAAAATAATGAAAAGAAAGTTATATATAATATTTTAGAATTAAGAATTCTTTGCTTCTTCATCTTTTGCTATTTTATCAAGTACTGCATTGATAAATTTATAAGAATCATCTGGTCCAAATTCTCGTGCAATATTTACTGCTTCATCAATAACAATTTTACTATCAATACCTTTCTGGTAGCAGATTTCGTAAGTACCTGTTCTTAAAATTGCAAGAGCAACTTTATTTATTCGTTCAAGACTCCATGAAGCACTTAATTTTGGAACAATAATTTTATCAATTTCATCAACATGATCAATTGTTCCAGAAATAATTAAACTTGCAAAAGTCTGTTCTTCTTTTGCTACATCAGAAATTTCTGTTACTTCTTCTCCAGAAATAATTTCTTCATCTTTATGTAACCAAGAAAAACTTAAAATATCATCAATTGAAGATTTGCTAACATCCCAGGAATATAAAGCCTGGAATGCAAGAATTCTACCGTTACGTCTAGACATTATTATTCACCCCATTTAAGAAGTTTTTCCAATGCTGCACCTGACTTTTTAAGTTCAACATTTTCAGCAGTATTAAGAGATTTTGAAATTACCTGCAACTGCTGGTTAAGGTATGCAGCCTGCTTCTGCTGTGTAAGGAGTGAACGGATATAGTCATAAACAGTTACTGTTGTTTCTGGCTGAACAATATCACTAATTGAAAGCATTTTAGCATCATACTTCTTAAGGAAAATCATAAATCTGTAATCTGTTGCTGTTTCTTCAACTTCCGAAGCCTGACCTTCTTTGTAATTAAAGAATGTCAACAAAGCCTGCATAGACATACCTAAGCTTCTTGCACTTTCTTCGTTTTTAACCATTGTACATTCTGCAACAGCATAACCAGCACCTTCTTTCTGTGACTGAATAAGAATCTGTTCTACAGTAAGTTTTTTCTCTTTGTACTGGTTTAACAAATCGTTAGCAGTTCTAATATTGCTGTCTAAGTTTGCAGATTTTGGAATTCTAACTAAAACAGCTTTTGCCATATCATTCCATACAAAAGAAGATTTGTTACTTTCATATGCAAGTCTGATTTCTTCATCTGTTGGAACAACTTTCTGAAGACCATCTTTACTCTGATATGCAACATACTGCTGCATCATCAAACTGTTTTTAAGATATGCTTTATAGTCAGTTCTATTCATACCAGTCTGTTCAATAAGAACTTCATCAAGAGTTTTATTCTGATTTTTAACCAAAAGGTCATTAAGTTCTTTTTCAGTAACCTGTACACCTAAAGACTGACTCATTGTCTGCATAAAATACTGATCAACTGTACTATCAGGAATATTAATTCCAGCCTTCTGAGCTGCCTGAATCATCAACTTTTCTTCAATGAGAGTGTCAAAAACCATTTTACGTTCATCGGCTGTAAGACTCTTTCTCAACTGTTTTTCATAAACTTCACAGCGGTTTTTAACCTGCTTAAGAGTGATTGTTTCATTCTTGTTTAATTTAACAATAGCAAGAGCCTGAAGATCAGACTGAGCAAACATTGCTCCAGTTGCCAAGAATAACATAGTTAATGCAAGTACAATCTTTTTCATATTTATAAAATCCTTTTTTTTATATTTCCCTCTGCATAAATAATAACAATGCCATAACAAATTTGTTACAGCATTATATCCAATTTATTGAGGATCCAGTGGAAGACCACCAGAAATTGTTGCACGAATACGGCGAACACCAGCAGATGAAGACTGTTCCTTTTCAATCTTGAAGTCACCAATCTGTGCTGTATGCTGAACGTGTGGTCCACCACAAACTTCTTTAGAGAACCAGTCCTTATCAACATCTTTACCGATTGTGTAAACTTTTACGTCTTCACCATATTTGTTTGTAAACAAAGCACGGGCACCTGCAGCTTTAGCAGCATCAAGTGGCATAACCTGCATTGTAACTGGCAAGTCAGCTTTAATCTGTTCGTTTACAATTGCTTCAACCTGTGCAATTTCTTCTTTT
>JAZLKI010000076.1:0-7219 GCA_045597485.1 Treponema sp. | reverse complement strand
GGTGTATTCACAAAACTGATTGAACGCAATACTACCATTCCTACCAAAAAGAGCCAGATTTTCTCTACCGCAGCTGATGGTCAGACTGCAGTAAGCATCCACGTACTGCAGGGTGAACGCGGTATGGCTGCTCAGAACCGTACCCTCGGCCGTTTTGACCTGGTTGGTATTCCAGCTGCTCCACGTGGTGTTCCACAGATTGAAGTTACATTCGATATCGATGCTAACGGTATTGTTCACGTATCTGCTAAAGATCTTGGTACAGGTAAAGAACAGCACATCCAGATTACTTCTTCTTCTGGTTTAAGCGATGCAGAAATTGAAAAGATGGTAAAAGATGCTGAAGCAAATGCTGCTGCAGATAAAGCAAAACGCGAAAGTGTTGATGCTAAGAACGAAGCAGACAGCTTGATTTATGCTACAGAAAAATCTGTAAAAGATCTTGGAGACAAGATTGACGGTGCAGAAAAACAGAAAGTAGAAGATGCAGTTGCAGCTTTGAAACAGGCTCTCCAGAGTGATAATGTTGAAGATATTAAAGCTAAGACAGAAGCTTTGAAACAGGCATCTTATAAGATTGCAGAAGAATTGTACAAACAGCAGGGTGCTGCAGGTGCACAGCCAGGAGCTGATGGTGCCGCAGGAGCTGGTCCAGATATGGGCGGCGATGCTGGTGCAGATGCAGGTGCTTCTGGAGCTTCAGGATTCAACAAAGGCTCTGCAGACGATGTAGAATACGAAGTTAAGGACGAGTAAAGATAAATGGCAAAGCGAGATTATTACGAAGTATTAGGTGTTGAAAAATCAGCAGATCAGGATGCAATTAAAAAGGCATACCGTAAGTTAGCTGTAAAATATCATCCAGATAGAAATCCAGGCGATAAAGAAGCTGAGGAAAAATTTCGCGAAGCAACAGAAGCTTACGAAATTCTTTCTGATGAACAGAAACGTCCTATTTACGATCAGTATGGCTTTGCCGGTCTTGACGGAATGGGAGGCGGTGGTGGAGCTGGTGCCCAGTATTCACACGCTTTCCATGACTTTAGCGACTTATTCGGAGGAGCTGGTGGTGGCTTCTCTGATATTTTTGACAGCATTTTTGGAGGCGGCTTTGGCGGTGGTGGAGCTTCTCGTGGTAGAAGTGGTCCTGCAGCAGGTTCAAGTCTCCGTTATGATTTAACAATTAAATTTAAAGATGCTGTATATGGTACTTCCGCAGATATTCACTTTAAACATAATGAAGTTTGTGATGTTTGTAAGGGTAGTGGTGGAGCTCCTGGTTCTTCAAGAAAGACTTGTCCAACTTGTGGTGGTATGGGGCAGGTTCGCCAGGGGAACGGCTTCTTTACAATTCAGCAGACTTGTCCAAAATGTGGCGGTAAAGGTACTACAATCGATAAGCCTTGTTCTGCATGTCGTGGAACTGGTATTCATGAAAAATCAAAAACAATGTCTCTTAAAATACCTGCAGGTGTAGATAACGGTAAACGTATTGTAATCCGCGGTATGGGTGATGCTGGTGAAAACGGTGGACCTGCAGGAGACTTAGTTGTTGTATTACACGTAGAACAGCATCCATTCTTTGAAAGAGATGGAAGTGATTTGTATTGTGCTGTTCCAATTTCAATTGCACAGGCTGCTCTTGGCTGCGAAATTACTATTGAATCTCTCGATGGTAAGAAAGTTGCAATTAAGATTCCTGATGGAACTTCAAATGGTAAACTTCTTCGCATTAAGGGTGAAGGTGTTCCTATTTCTGGTAGTTCTAGAAAAGGTGATTTGTACGTTAAGATTATTGTTCAGGTTCCTTCTCGTTTATCTTCTAAACAGAAAGATTTACTTAAACAGTATCTTGAATTGGAAAATCCTCCTAAAGAGCCACAGTTATTAAATCTTTCTAAATTAACAGACTAGTATTTCTCTAAACTAAACTTTTTCCGCAAATTTGCCGATTATATGTTAGAATAGTATAGAAGTGTCTAAATTTTTTCAGACACAGAACTAGAGGTTAGCATGTATAAGACAAGAAAAAAGATTGTTTTAGTAAGTGTAAATTTAATAGCAGTTATTGCATTTATTGTTATCTGCTTGTTGCTTTTACCAACTAAAGAGTCTGCAGAGATTTTGCCAGTAACTTTTGTTGTTACGTTCATATTATTTGTTATTATCATTTTCTGGACAAATAAAGTTCAATCCTTTTTATTGGCAAAAGTTCGAAAAGATACGTTGGAATCTGGTGAAACAGTCATAATTAATGATTTTATCAGTAGACTTCGTTTCTGTTATACACTTGATGATTTTTATGTTGTAATCAGCGATATTCTCGAAAGACAGGGTGACTGTTCAGTTCTTTTTGTTGATCGTACAAAAAACTATATTTTATATAACAGCCCTAACAGAACTTCTACTTCTGAATCTGTTAGAAACAAACTTGACCAGCACTTTACCGATAACTGGGACGAAGGTTTCTTCTTCTTTGACCGTCATATTGGTGTAACAACAAATCATAAACGTGCACGAGGATTCTTCCTTTCTTATGAAAAACAGCATCTTTATGTATTCTGTCGTTATACTAAACTTTTTGATCTTGATGTTTATAAGCGTTTGTACGAAGAATATGTGCGTTTTATTTCTCGTACTGCAACTATTACAACTTTGTCTGAAATTTCTTCTACAACAAAGGAATGGGAACAGCTTGCTATTACACAGCAGTCATTCTTGCCTCAGAAAATTCCAAATATTCCTAAGTTGAAGATTGCTACATACTTCCGCCCATTGGTAAACGTATCTGGTGACTATTTCTCTATCCTTCCAATTGACTCATCAAAAACTTTGTTGATGCTTGGAGACGTATCTGGTAAAGGTCTTCCTGCGGCATTAATCATGGGTTTGGTAATGAATACAGTAAAAATTATTGAAAACAAAGAAGATCTTGTTGGTGTAATTCATGCTATTGATAAAGCTATTAAAGGAATGCACCTTCAGGATAAATATACTGTATTGTTCCTTGGTATTGTTGATACAGATAAAATGCGTATCCGCTATATTAATGCTTCCATGTCAGATCCAATTATTCTTTCTCCTTCTCCAGATGGATATCGAATTAAGCCATTAACATCTAATGCTTCGCTTGTTGGTATTCTTGATATGGGTGACATTAATGTTGCAGAAAAACGTCTTTTCCGTGGTGATACCATTTTGATGGCAACTGACGGTGTTTCTGAAGTTATGGATGATGATGGTGTTGAACTTGGTGATACAGATATTTACAAGAAAACATTAACAGCCGGTGCAGCTAAAGATCCACAGGCAATGGTAAATGATATTGTAGATTTGATTATGCGATACAATGGCGATAAAAAACTTCACGATGACGTTACAATGATGGTTGCCAAGGTAGGTTATTAGTATGATTTATTTGATTCTTAATATTTTAGTTACTGTATTCCTTGGAGTATTTACACATTTAATCGATAAAAAAGTTAAATCGAATAATGTCGGTGTTGGCGCTTTTTCTATAGCAGCATTATTGGCAGCTATTGAAGCTTTTATATTCTCAGTAGTATTGTTGCTGGCTTTATTAGAATCTGATACTATTATTCTGCCAATTATGAAACTGCTTTATGCAGTAGATGGAATTGTTTTTGTAACAATTAGTTTTGGATTCATTGAAGCTAATACAAACAAACGTCCTCTAGCATTTAAAATAGCAAAATATGCAATGTATGCATTGGCAATCTATATTGCTTTGTTCAGATTCCTTGCTATTGATGTATCTTTTGAAGATGGTATTGATACAGTTTCTGCATTTGTTCTGCCTTTAAGCACACGAGAATTCTTCCATTGGACTTGGGAAACTTTGTTTAATAATGTGTTCCATTATTTACTTCCAATTATTTCTGGTTTGTTCCTTATTGTTATTCAGGAAGAAAAAACAAGTCAGCTTGAAAAATATCAGACAGTGGTTATTTTTGAAGGCATTGTTTTGATGTGGATTCTTAACTTCTTGAATAACTATATTGCAGAATATATACCAGCATTCTCTTTCTTGTTTATTTATGAATATTTATTTTTGTTTGTAGTTATCTATTCAGGACTTATTAAAACTTCTGTTCCATCTGGAAGAGCATTCTGGGTTAATGTTTTTAGAAGTGCTGTTTCTTATGTAATTCCAGCAGGTATAGTTGGTACACTTTGTATTCTTATTCAACCAGTAGGAACTAATTTTACAAAGCAGTTCTTAATCATCTTTATTTCTGTAAGTATTGTTATTGCAGTTATTTCACTCTTAGTTAATAATCTGCTTTCTAATTCAGCTATGTTGTATACAGCAGATTACGAAGAGTCTCTTGAAAAAGATCTTGCGAAAATTGAATACTCAAATGAAGAAATGGACCAGATTACTGCCAAGATGTTTGATGTATTGCGACGAAATGCAGAAACAGCTTCTATGTCGGTTTATATTTTGACTGGTCAGAACGAACTTGAAGTTGCTTATTCTTCAAACAATATGACAAATAAAATTCCATTAAACAATCCTATGTTTGATGCTTTGCTTAATGTAAACCGTAGTGTTGTTTGTGCTTCACAGGTAGAAAAGGAACATGAACTTGCAGTTTGTAAAGATGAACTTGAAGAATTCTTCGCAACTACAAAATCTGATGCTTTCTTCCTTTTGAATGAAGGTCATAATATTTTTGGTATTATTACTTTAGGTTTAAGACCTTCTGGAGATAACTATAAGGATTATGATTACAACGTATTTGTTAAATTGTATTCATATTTCTTCGTATTCGGTTATTACATGCGTAATATTTCTAATAAGGATATTATTGGTGTCGTAAACCGCGAAATTCGAATGTCATCACAGATTATTACTTCTATTCAGGAAAATATTGACCATCCAAAAACTACAAAAGTTGATATTGGATATTTGATGGTTCCTGCGCATAACATTGGTGGTGAATTCATTGATATGATTCGTCTTACAGATACAAGACATTTGTTCGTTGTTGGTGACTTGTCTGGACGAGGTATTGCCGCTTCAATGAACATGGTCATCCTTAAATCTATTATTCGAACATATCTTGGTGAAACACACGACTTTAAGCAGCTTGTTGTTAAATTAAATTCGTTTATTCGTAACTCGCTCCCTAAAGGAACTATTTTCGCCGGTATTTTTGCTTTAATTGATTTCGAAACAGATACTATGTATTACATCAACTGTGGTGTTCCTACTTTGATGCTTTATACTCAGGTATATAATAACGTTATTGAAATTCAGGGTTCAGGACATATTCTTGGATTCGTAAATGATATTACAAACTATCTTTCTGTAAAAACAACAAAGTTGAGCCGTGGTGATATTATTATGGCTTGTACAGATGGTGTTATTCAGTCTCATTCACTTCGTGGTGAACAGTATGGTAAAGAAAGATTACAGCAGGCTTTGCTTGATAACTCAACATATCCTGCACAGCGAATGGCGCAGTTTACTTTTGATGGCTTGTTAAAGTTTATGTCTAAAGAAGCAGAAGAAGATGTTTCTATGCTTGTTCTTAAGTATGAAGGTATTCCTGTTGAAGAGGATGTGGAAGAAGCATCTGCTGAAGAAACTACCGAAGAAACTGTTGCAGCTGAACCTGTTGTTGAAGAATCTTCAGAAGAAGTTACACCTGCAGAAACTGAAGTTCCTGCTACTGACCCTGCAGATAGTGTAGTTGAAAATCCAGTTACAGAAGAGGTTACTCCTGCAGAAAAAGTAGTAGAAGAATCTTCTGCTGGTGGTTTTGGTGATATGGATTTGCCAGACGGTTTTGAAATGCCAGATTTAGGTGATTTAGATGCAATGCTTAAGGAGGCTGGTTTATAATGGAACAGTTAGCAATTGTTGAAAAAGATGGTGCAAACTACCACGTATATGAATTGGAAGGCGCTTTAAATGCGTACACTTTAGGTGAATTCCAGAATACTTTATATAATGCAGTTTTAAAAAACAATATAGTATTGGATATGTCAAAACTTATTGAACTTGATCCTGCTGGTATTGGCTTCTTAATGGCTGCATTTAATGATAGTGAAGAAGCTGGAAATAAATTGTATTTTCTTTCTATGTCTAATGAGTCGGAAAGAGCAATTGCAGCAACAGGGTTTAAATATGAATTTCATCTTATAAACTCTGTAACTGAAGTAAAATAGTTAATTTATTTTTTAAATAAAAAAAAAGGCTGTCCAGATAGTTTTTATAACTAATTCCAGACAGCCTTATTTATTTATGGCTTATTATTTAACTACCAAGTTTACAAGTTTATCTTTTACGATAATGCATTTTACAATTTCGTGTCCGTCTGTAAATTTCTTTACACCTTCGCGAGCAAGAGCTGTTTCTTTAAGAACGTCATCTGCAGTTCCTGGAGCAGCTTCGAATGTATCACGTTTTTTACCGTTTACCATTACAACGATTGTTTTAGCATCATCTTTTGTAAAGTCTTCGTTTACTGTTGGCCACTGAACATAAGCAATTGTGTCTTTATTGCCAAGTTTTTCCCAAAGTTCTTCACCAAGGTGAGGAGCATATGGAGAAAGAACTTTTACAAAGTCTGACCACATTGATTTTGGTACTTCTGGTAATTTTGAAACTTCATTAATGAAAATCATCATCTGACTGATTGCTGTGTTGAAGTTCAAGGTTGCAGTATCATCTGTTACCTTTTTAATTGTCTGAGCAAAAGTTTTGCGTGCAGAAACTAAAGCTTTGTCTTCAAGTTTGCCTGAAATATCAATATCACTCATTGGTTTTTCAGAAACAGACCAAACTTTTTCAAGGAAGCGGTGAATACCAACAATTCCCTGTGTTGACCAAGGTTTAGACATTGTAAGAGGCCCCATGAACATTTCGTACATACGAACAGAGTCTGCACCGTAAGCTTTAATTTCATCATCTGGGTTTACAACGTTCTTCAAAGACTTAGACATTTTTGCAACAATCTGTTCAAGTTCTTCGCCAGTTGCTTTTTCGTAGTGTTTTCCATCTTCACGAGTTTCAACTTCGTCTGTTGGTACAAGAGTTTTATTTTTTCGCTGGAAAGCAAAAGAAGTAATCATACCCTGGTTAATAAGGCGCTGGAATGGTTCTTTTGTAGTTACAACACCACAATCATAAAGAACTTTGTGCCAGAAACGAGAGTAGAGCAAGTGAAGTACAGCGTGTTCTGCACCA
>JAZLKI010000075.1:0-16930 GCA_045597485.1 Treponema sp. | reverse complement strand
TGACCGAATTCTGCAAGACGCAAAGGCAAGTCTTTGTAAGAACGCTGTTTGCTCTTGAAAATTTCCAAAGCACCAGGACAGTTCATTGGTTTAATAGCGAACAAACGTTTTTCTGATTCTGTAATGAACATATTTTTCTGGTAATGTCCCCAGTGACCAGAACGTTCCCATAAAGTACGTGGCATGATTGCAGGAGTATTAACTTCTTTATAACCATCACGACGAATCATCTGGCGCATATAATCCTGAATTGTTGTATAAACAGTCCATCCATTAGGGTGCCAGAAAATCTGACCTGGATCTTCAGGATCCAAGTGGAATAAATCCATTTCTACACCAATCTTTCTGTGGTCGCGTTTTTCAGCTTCTGCAAGCATAGTAAGATAATCTTTAAGATCATTTGGTTTTGCAAAACAGAATGCATAAACACGAGTAAGCATAGGACGGTTTGAGTCACCACGCCAGTAAGCCCCGGCAATTTTATTTAATTTAAAAGCCTGTCCGTTAATTTCTTTTGTTGTAGCAACATGAGGTCCACGACAAAGGTCAAGGTAACCATCCTGTTCGTAAGTAGTAATTGTTGCATCAGCTGGAAGGTCATTAATCAATTCAACCTTGTAAGGTTCATCTGCAAAAAGTTTAAGAGCTTCATCTTTTGAAACTTCTTTACGTACAAATTCGTGGTTTCCAGCAAGAATACGACGCATTTCTTTTTCTACAGCAGGGAATGCTTCTTCCGTAAATTTGGTGTTGGTTGGAAAGTCGAAATCGTAGTAGAATCCGTTGTCAATTGCAGGTCCAATAGCGATTTTAGTTCCTGGATAAAGATTTTTGATTGCCTCAGCCATTACGTGAGCGCATGAGTGTCGAATGATTTGTAATTTTTCGTCAGCCATTTTTTAATCTCCTTTAAAAATAACACCAAATATTTACAATGAATAATTCACTGTAATTTATATATAATAACACTTTCGTTTAATTTATGGAATATATAAGAAGAAACTAGAAAAATATAAAATATACTGTATAATATTAGTATGCATAATTTTGTTGCTGACTATTATACAAAATTTGAAACTCGTACTCATTTAGTATCACTTTTTACTGCGATTTTTGCATTAGTGTATCATATAGCTTGTTTTATGCTTTTTGGATTTCTCCATGTGAAGCAGATGTTTTATTTTAATATTGTCAGCATTGTTTTGTTTGGATTAATTAATATATTTAAGTTATTTGATAAGAATCTTTTTGTTTGTTATATAATTAGTCTGTTTGAAGTTATTTTACATCAAATTTTTGCAATCTATTGCATTGGATATGAAACTTCGTTTCACTATTTGATTGTAATTATTGGTATACTTCCTCTTGTTATTTTTGATAAAAAACTTATTCGTTCCATTATTTTAAGTTTTATAGCAACTGTTATTTTTATTTTTATCTCAATTTTTAGTAATAAATTTCCTGGAATTTATTGTATTAATCAAACAGCGATTAAAATTATTAAGGCAGTTAATATATCTGTTAGTTTTATAATTATTTTATGTGTAATAGTTATGTTTACTGCCATTGTTACTAAAAATGAAGAAGTTTTAAAAGATACTATAAGAGGAACACGTTCAGAATTAATAAAAGAAAACGTAAAAATTATTAGACTTCAGAAAAATACTATTCTCAGAATCGCTAATCTTGTTGAAAATCGTGACAGTGAAACTGGACAGCATGTAAAACGAACAAGTACATTTGTAAGAATTATTGCAGATGAAGCTTTTAAGAGAGGATTGTATAAAGACGAATTTAATAGACGTGATATACAATACATGTTTAATACTGCACCTCTTCATGATATTGGTAAAATTGTCGTTTCTGATATTATTCTTAAAAAACCAGGGAAACTTACTCCAGAAGAATTTGATGAAATGAAAAAACATACAACTGAAGGTGAACGAATTATTAGTGAAGTCTTTTTTGATGTATCAGATAAAAATTATTTTAAATATGCTACAGAAATTGCATGCTATCATCATGAAAAATGGGATGGTACAGGTTATCCAAAAGGCTTGAAAGGTAGAGAGATTCCTATATCTGCACGTATTATGGCTCTTGCAGATGTATATGATGCACTTGTTTCTGAACGATGCTATAAGAAAGCTAAAACTGTAGATGAAGCTTTTGAAATTATTGAAAAAGATATTGGTACTCATTTTGATCCAGAACTTGGAAAAGTCTTCATAGAAATTAAAGACAAAATTGCCGCTGTAATTATTTAATCTTTTATTATTGAGTCTTTAAAAAATAATAATTATATTAGAAGTATGATAAAAGCAGAAATTAAAGATAAAGATTTATTAACTCATTTAAATTCTCTTGAAGAAGATAAACTTCGTATTTTTACAATGGCAGATGGCCGTGTTCGTGGTGCTTTATTTCATGGTACTCGTTTTGTAAATCAAATTAGAGCTCAGCATAATCTTGGAATTCTTGAAACATATATTTTAGGTCAAGCTGCTTTATGCGGTGCACTTACAATTCCTATGATGAAAGATATGGAACATACTGCTGTAAAATATGAAGGAACAGGGCCTGCAGAAGGTTTTTCTATTGAAGCAGATTCTACAGGGTATGTTCGTGGCTATTTATATAATGAACATATTCCAGTAACAAAAGCATTAGAAAGTTGGGATTTAATACCTTTTCTTGGTCCTGGAAATTTAACTTTTTCGCGTATTCATAAAGATGATAAATTCCCACAAAGTTCAACTGTTGATGTAGATGGTGAAAATATTGCAAAAGACTTTGCATCTTATTTTGCGCAGTCAGAACAGATTAATACAGCCTTTCATTCGAGTATTCAGTTTGATAAACAGGGTAGAGTAGTTGGTGCTGGTTCTATGTATATTCAGATTATGCCTAAAACTGGTGGTACAGCTGGAATTGGTTCCCAGGTTGATAGTCATGCTGAAGAATCGGAAGATGATGAAGAATTGCTTCGTAAAGTAGAGAATGCGTTTAAGGCATGTCCTAGTATTGGTCTCTTGTATTCTGAAAAAGAAGTAGATTCTGAAGATATTATTCTTGGTCTATTCCGCGAATTTTCACCTGCTATTACAATGAAACGAGATATTATCTTTGATTGTAAATGTAATGAAGATTTTTATCTAAATTATCTTAAATCACTTCCAAAAGAGCAGATTGAAGACTTTAGAAAGAACGGTCCTGATCCATTGGAGATTTGCTGCCGTAATTGTGGAAGTGTATATAAGATTCCATTATCTAAAATTTAAATTATAACTTTACTTGACGATTAAAAGTATTGTTATTATATTTAAAATACTTCGGGGGTGTCCCGGTTTCGACGGAATTGGGAAGTCTTGTACTGCAAGTAGGAGTGAAGGTTCCTTAAACTGACAAAAAAATAACTGCAATTTTCGCAAGAAAAGAAGAAGAAGCTGAAGAAGCTTCTTTCGCAGAAGCACTCGCTGCTTAAGTAGCCGTGCAGGAACTTATCTGGCCCTGTTCCGCGTTGGATAATGTTCTTTTACCTATCGGGACTTGCTTGTCATAGTGTCTGTAATGTGACAGGGACTTTTTTACAGAATACGGGAACGACGCTTGTTATGCTGCTACCGGGCCTCGACAATTACCTCGCATAACTAAACTTGTAGATGTACCTGGTTTACTTTTTCGGACGGGAGTTCAATTCTCCCCACCTCCATTTAAAAGGTTCGTGTTTTACATGAACCTTTTTTATTTGACTTATAATTTGTTTATTCAATTTAATGGGGGCTCATTGCCGCCCCCATTACCCCCTGCTAATAGGAAAAGCAGTAAACTGCTTTAGATTAGAGTAAGTTCAATTCTTCCCACCTCCAACAATGTTAAACTAAAAAAGCTCTGAACTTAGTTCAGAGCTTTTTCATTTTTAGAATTAATATTTAATTATTCACCGTCATGGTTTGCGTTGTGGAATTTCTGCTGATATTTTTTAAGCATAGCTACAGCATTTTTCTTTCCCTTGTAAACAAAACCACCATTCCAATATTCAAGAGCAGCGAACAAAGCGTTTCCACCATCCTGACTGTCTGATTCTTTTGTACGGAATGAAACATAATTTGAAAGTTCCATAAAATCGTTGTTATGTAAACATTCAAGACGCTTTTTATTAAAGTCATTCCATTTTTCCAAGTCTGTAAAACCTTCACCTTCATCCTGTACGATAATGTGTGCATGTGTAGGACTGAAAGAATACCATACTGTTACTTTTTTATTAATATCACAGTGGTTTCCGTGTTTTACAGCATTTTTAATAACTTCAGAAATCTGCTGTTCGAGAAGATTTAATTCTTTAATTTCTGTAGGTGCAGACTGAACAATCAAAAGTGTAAAATAACGAATCTGTCTAAAATCTGAAGGAAATTCCTTCTTGAGCATATTAGTTTTATCGAATAATGGATCATTTTCATCTGATCTAAGTTCTTTAAATTCCTGAACCATATTAATTCCTCCTGAATTAATTACTACTTTTTTTAATAATTTTTATTAAAGCTAATAAACTCTATAACTTACTCTTTTACCATGAGAAGTGCTTCTTCAATGCTGTTAGCAATTGGGAAGTAACCCATTAATTTTGTAAGTTCAATAACCTTTTTTACAGAACCATGAATGTTTGCAATTGCAAGATTCAAATTCATCTTTTTAATTGTTGAACAAATATAAATAAGTGCACCAATTCCAGACGAGTCGATATAATCTACCTGTTCAAGATTGATGACGAAGTTTTTTACATTTTTTTCCAACATTTTCATTACAAGCTCTTTAAGTTTGTATGAATTGTAAAGGTCCATTTCTCCTGTTACATCGATGATGTAAACGTCTCCGTTTTTTCGTATTTTAAGTTCCATACAGAAGCTCCTTTTGCCTATTGTATTTTAATAACCAGAAGACTCTGGTCGTCATATTGCTGAGTAATACCACAATACTTTTTCAAATCATCTTTTACACGATTTGAAATGTCTTTTGCGTTTGCATTACAGTTCTTAAGAATTACTTTCTTAAGGTTGTCAATTGAGTATTGTACACCATTTTCATTTAAAGATTCAAGTAAACCATCAGTACAAGTTGCAATGATATCGCCAGGATTAAGTCTGATTGTCTGATCCTGATAAACAGTATCTTTTGTAACGCCCATAGGTTCACTTGGGACAGAAATCTGTTTAATTGCATTTTCAACTGCAGAATAAACTAATACAGGATTATTACCACATGTTGCAATTTCTGCTTCTCTAGTTGTGGCGTTATAGTTGATGAGTGCAACACTTGCAAAGTGGTCAATTTTAGAACTGTCAGAACAAATACCGCGGTTTGTCCAACTTAAAATAGTTGCTGCCGACTGTGGTGTATTTACAGCAAGTTTCAAAA
The DNA here is from genome assembly GCA_045597485.1 of Treponema sp. GTDB lineage: Bacteria > Spirochaetota > Spirochaetia > Treponematales > Treponemataceae > Treponema_D. The sequence continues at coordinate 11,515 of JAZLKI010000075.1, read as the reverse complement.
TAGCACGAATCATAATCATTACAATTAAAGAGTTCATACCTTTACCTGCTACATCTGCAAGAGCGAAAGATACTTTGTCTCTTCTTGAAACAATAATATCATAATAGTCACCAACTACATTTTCTGCAGGGTTGCTGTAACATCCAATTGCAAGTCCTGGAATTACAGGAATTTTAGCAGGAAGCAAATCTTTCTGATATTTAGTAGCGATGCTACCGTCTTTGTTTAATTCTGTGTGTTCTGCATAATCAAGGAAGCTGTACAATGGCTTCATTGCTGTAGAAATAGCATCTGTAAGAATATTAGCTAATTCGAAATCATCTTTTGTGAATTTTTCGTTTTCAGGAACACGAGCTAAAGCTAATACACCTACAACTGCATCAAGCTGTTTTACAGGAACAAAGATGTAACTACCACATCTTAAGAAGTCTTCTGGTCCATTCTGGAAAATACGAGGTTCTTTTACAGAGTCTGCAACGAGTAATGGTTCACCAGTTGTAAAGATTTCACCAAAAATATTGTTCTGAAGAGGGAACTGTGCAAAACGAAGGTTTGTTTCAACACGAATTGGTTTATGTGGCAAATCTTCTGGAAGTTTGTATGGAGGAGGGAAAGATCCTTTGTAAGATTTTACAGCCAATGTGTTATCGTAATCGTCTGCAATAAGAATAACACATCCATCTGCATTAACTTTTTCAGTTACAAGGTCATTACAGTATTCGAGGAATTTTTCCATACTGTTATCGCTAGAGAAGAATGTAGAAAGCTTTGCAATTAAATCTTTATTAATCTGATTTAATTTTTCGTGTTTTTCTTCAATCTGCTGAATAACAGCCTTATTAACCATATCGTTATCACGTGAAGCTGCAATTTCTGCATTCTTTTTTGCAACTTTTTTTTCTTCACGTTTCTGTGGATTATCAAAAGCTTTAATAACTAAATAAGGAATACCAGCCACACCAGTAATAATAATTGTAACTACATAGTAGAAGTAGTATCCAGTTGTAAAACTGTATATTGAACCTGCAGTTAATACAGCACACATTATAAAGAAAATAATACTTGGTTTAGCTGTATGGCGCAAACGCATTATCAAGAGAAATGAAAATAGTATGGCTCCAATTGCTGCCGAAATCAGCATTGGTACACCAACGAATGAATCAATAGTAGTCAAAGTAATCTCCTAATCAATATATGATATCACTACATTATCGGCATTTTATCATAATTTTAACATCGAAATTTTTAGCCGTCAAGTTTTTACACCTTAGGTGATATTACTGAGATATAGAATCTGGAGAGTCGGAATTTTGGGTATAAATAGCTTTTCGTAGAATTATGCATTTAATTCTGTTTAATATACGTTTTCTAAGTGGGATTTTATATTTCTTTTTAAAGTCTTTTACAACTTCATCAAGAGAAATGTCATCGCCAAATTTCTGTTTTAAATCATCCCAATAACGAACTGCCCATACGTAAAGGTCTCCAATTGTACGACCAGGGAAGGAGCGAAGAATATGATTATTTTGCACGGCAATTGCTAAAGGCAGGTAAACTGTAGAAAACCAGGATTCAATTGCATCTTCCATAGAAACTTCTTCAGTTTTATTAAGATTCATATAGTATTTATGAGTGAGAATGTGATTATATATTACGTCGTAACGACCTGTACTTGAAAAATCAAGACACCAGTAGTCTGTTATATCACCGAAGCAAGTTTCTGCATAAAAATTTCGTTTTTCGTAATTAATAATCTGCTTAATAATATCTTTCATATTATCGGGAGTTTTAAGTTTAATTTCGCTCTGTAAAGATACTACTTCTGCATCTATAAATTCTGTTCCACGAGCTTTTGCAACTGAAACGCGATGATTACCGTCACGAACAAAATACAATCCAGAAATTTCATATACTTTGATTGGTGGTAAATCGATTGAAGCGAGGGCTGCCTGATCTACATGTTCCCAGCGATTACGTAAATGAGAACTTTTTGGGAAGAATCTGTTATCAAAGTCGTTGTATCGTCCTTCACTTCCAACTATTTTGGCAATAGGAATAACTTGCATCCCCATATATGTTTCTGCATTAGATTTAATAAGCTGTTTTACATCATTTAAAGAAATTAATTTTGCTTCTTCTGGTGAAAGAAAATGTTGAATTTCATTGATGAATGCCTTTGTGTGCGCTCTGTTGAAATCTTCTTCTGACTGTGCAGCTTTTATATCCATTAAAACTCTCCTTTAGATTATTTTCCCGAACCTGAGTCTGGTAATTCAATTACATGGTGAGAATATGCATTTACAACTGTTGTATCATAGTATTTGCCTACGCGTTCTTCGCGCATATCATATAAATGAATATGCCCGTGTACCATATAAGTTGGTTTATATTTTTGAAGGAACCAGTTGAAACATTCGAATCCTTTATGACATGGATCTTCATGGTCGTGAATATGACGTGGTGAAGCGTGTGTCATAAAAATATCAAGATAGCGGCCATATTTACGTTTATTTCTAAGTAATTTAGGAACCATTTTTAGAAGTTTCAATTTCATCTGGAAATCTGTAAATTGATTTAAGCCGTTGTTGTATTTCAATGATCCCGAAACTCCTGCAATTAGTAGAGGAGTTTCCTTTCCTGTTGCTGGATCTATATATGTTAGTTCTTTATTTTCAAGAGTTTTGAATCCTAAATAAGTAGCTCCACTTCCTTGAAAATGTATGGAATTACTACCCATAAAAGATGAAGGATTATGGCTACTCTTATGGTAAAAATGATATTCTTTTAAGTTGTGATTTCCAAAAATAAAATAGGTTGGCTTATTGAACATGGTTACAATAAAATCTATGTAATCCATTGGTAAGTCACCAGCACATAGTATTAAATCAATATCAGGAAATGCATCTCGAACATTCTGGTTATAAATAAGCGGGTCTACAAAGTCTGAGACACAGAGGATTTTCATTTTGCAGTTCCTGCTTTAGATAAAATAGCCTCAAGTTTCTGTTTTTCTATTAATTCAATAGGACGGTTTTCGCAGTATCTTTTTGCAGCAGTATTAAAACCAGAACTTGAAAGCAGGAATGCCTTTACACCGCCAAGAGATTTTACTGTATCAGCACTTTCGAGAATTTGAGATTCATCAATTGGATCTGGTTCGCGGTAGAAACGAATAAGAAGAACTTGTTTTCTTAAAGAATGCCATGAATCATCACCTTTATTTACGGCAGTAATCTGGCACCCCCATTTCTTTAAATCACAGTTTAATACCTGGAGTCCCATTGCTTTTACAACGGCATTCTGACAGATAATTGGGAATTCTTCGTTTCCACAAGTTAAATAATCTTTTAAGTAATCGTTAGCCTGAAGATCTTTGTATTCAGAAAGCTTTGCAGAAACATCTCTAAAGCCTTTATTACGTTTATAAATAAGTTCCCACTGTTCAATTGCTTTTTCAATCTTGCGATTTTTCTCGTAACACATTGCAAGGAAGTAGCGGGCATATAAAGTTTCAGGAATACTGTCGTCTTTATCTAATTCAATAGCTCTCTGAAAATCTACAACGGCATTATCGTATCTGTTTACCATCATGTAACAAGAACCGTGTTCAATAATAGCTTTCTGTTTTACATCAGGATCACGCTGGGCCTTTTCAAATACTTTAATTGCACCAGGAATATCTTTTGCGTCTTTTAAGATTTTACCAAGATAGTAATATGTTGAATAAGTTTCTGGACTAAGTTTAATTGCAATATCAATTTCTTTTTTTGCTTCATTGAATTGTTTTGTTCTGTAAAGCATAAGACCGATTTCTGCATGAGCTTTAGCATGTTTTTTATCTAACATTGCACATTTCTGCATAAAACCAAGTGCAAGATCATAACGGTTCTGTTCTTCGTAAATGCGGCCAACTTCAAAATAGTTTTCGGCACAACGAGGGTCTAGTTTTGTAAGTAAAAGGAAATTTTTAAGGGCTTCGTTCTGCTGATTATATTTTAGAAGTAACTGGGAATATTCTTTACGGAAGGTAAGTTCATCAATACCTTCACCGAAGAGTGCATTTTCATTTACATATTTAAACTCAATTACAGCAAGTTCTGTTTTATTTTCCTTTATATATGCTTTTCCAAGATAGTAATGTGCAATATAATTCTTAGAGTCTTTTGCAATAATTTGTTTTGCAATTTTAATTGCATTTTGTGTTTTACCTTGTTTAATAAGCTTTGGTAAAACTTCTGTTTTTTTAGGAGAAAGAACACTTTTAACAATGATAAATACTAGTGATGCAACAAAAGTTCCTAATACTGCAATAAGAATAACTGTTATCATTTAGAAAAAACTCCTAATAAAAATAAAGTGGTTTAGTGTAATAAAAATCACTTCGATAATAAGATTATTAAATTTATGTAAGTGTGTCAAACAGGACGGTAATATTCAATGAAAAGAATCAAAAGTTTACTGTTATTAGTATTTATTTTTGCAAATCTTTCTATTTATGCTCAGTCTCAAGGTGAAACTCTTTTTAAGGAAAATAAACCTAAAGAAGCAGTAAAGGTTTTAGAAAATGAAATATTAAATGGTATTGTATCTGCAAATACTTATAACTTTTTAGGATTAGGATATTATCAGATTGGAGAGTATGCTAAATCAATAGATGCTTTTAATAGAGGAAAAAAAGAACAACCTTCAATTGGAAATTTACTTACATATAATCAGGGAAATACATACTATGCAATGAAAGACTATGCTTCTGCTATTAGTTGTTATACAGAAGTAATAAATCAAGATAAAAATCACTCGGAAGCATATTTGAATAGAGCGAATGCATTACTTATGTCAAATCAGCTGACAGTAGCAAAAGAAGAATATATTAGCTTTCTTGAGAAGTGGCCTGAAGATCCTCAGCATCAGAAAATTGAAGAACTTATTAAAGCTTTGGAACAGGAAATAGCAAGAAGACTGGAAGAAGAACGTTTACTTGCCGAAATGGAAAAGGCTCGTTGGGAAGAATATGATGCTTCTTTTGAAGAAATGTATGAGGATGAAGATTTAATTAATTGGGAACGGGTAGACGATTCAATTCCAGAAGAAAAAAAAGATAAGCCAGAAGATTCAGAACCTGAAGATAAAGAAAACTGGGAATCGGTAGAGGCTAAAATTCCTGAGGAAAAGGCTGTTCCTGCAGAAGAAGATAAACAGAGTTGGGAATCATTTGAGGCAAGAATTCCAGAGGAAGAAAAGGAAGCTGAAGTCAAGCCTGAATGGGAAAAAGTTGATGCTCCAATAAAAGAAGAAAAACAAGACGAACCTTCAATAGATTGGGAAAAAGTTTTGTTCGAAAAAGAGCTGCTTCAAAATCCTACTGAAAGAAAAGATGAAGAATTAATTATTGATGATAGTGAATTTGAAAACTGGCAGACTTTAAGTAATGAAGATCAGGATGAATTAAAATATCTGGATATTGTTTCGAAAGAAGAACATGAACGCTGGCTTATTGAACAGGAAAGAATTATTAGGGAAGCAGAAAAAGAAAAACAGCGAAAAGAGTTAGATGAAAAATTAAAGCAGCAGACTCAGAAAGAAAAAGATGAAAAAGAATTGCGAGAAAAAATTGCTGAAGAAATGATGCGGGCAGAAAATGAGCGTAAGCAGAAATTATTAGATGACCTTGCAAATTCACTTATGAATTCTGAATCTACAAATATGTCTACTGGTGCAGATGATATTATGGAATATGATTTGGAAGGAGAACTGGATTAATGATTAAACTTACAGATGTTCAGAAAGAAAAAATTAAGAAATATTCAGTTTATGGAATTTCTGTAATAGTTATTATTGTAATAATTCTTCTATTGTTAAGATGTGGTGGTTGTTCCGGGGCTGGCGGATTAGTAAGAAATGGAAGAAATGGCAGTGAATTCGGAGAAGGAAACGGCCATAAATATTCTGCAGAGGGTGGTTTTTATTATTACGATGAGAATGGTGAATTAAAATATAGAGAATTACTTCCTGGTCAGAAATATTCAGATGAAGAAATTGCTGAAATGGAAAGACTGGAAAAACTGGCTGCAGAAGAAGCTGAAAAATTAGGAGCTGAAAAATTAGCAGCTGAAAAATTAGCAGCTGAAAAACTTGCCGCAGAAGAGGCAGAAAAAGCTGTTGCTGCCCAGAAAAAAGCCGCAGAAGATGAGGCTAAACGATTGCAGGCAGAAAAAGAAAAACAAAGATTAGAAGCAGAAAAAAAAGCAGAAGCTGAAAAGAAGACTGCTGAAAATAAAAAGAAAGAAGCTGAAGCAAAAAAATTGGCCGCAGAAGAGGCTAAGAAAAAAGCTGCGGAAGAAAAACGATTAAAGGCGGAAGAAGAGAAACGTTTAAAAGAAGAAGCCAGAAAAAAGGCAGAGGAAGAAAAGCGTTTAAAAGAAGAGGCTGCCAAGAAGAAAGCTGAAGAAGAAAAGCGATTAGAAGAAGCTGCAAAGAAAAAAGCTGAAGAAGAAAGTCGTTTGAAAGAAGAAGCTACCAGAAAGAAAGCTGAAGAAGAAAAACGTTTGGAAGAAGAAACGGCCAAGAAGAAAGCCGAAGAAGAAAAGCTTCTTAAATCGGAATCTGGAAATAAGACGGCAGATGAAGAAAGACTTCTTAAAATTGTAAATGATTATGGAACTGGAAGTTCTGATGAAGATAAAGATTCTATGTTGCAGGAAGGTGTTGATCTTGCTAATGAAATATTAAAAAAAGACCCTGATAATTCTGCTGCACATTATATGCTGGCTCAAAGTGCTGTAAAAAAACGCAATTACAATCTTGCAGAACTTGAGTTGCAAAAAGCTCTTGAGAATGCAATGAATAATTATCTTTATTATTATGATTTGGGTAAAGTTCAATATATGCAGAGAAAATATAAGGATGCTGCACAATCATTTACAACTTCCTGTGAATTAAACGATAGATTTGAACCTAGCCGATATAACTTAGGTTTAACTTATGTAAAACTTAATGATGAATCTGCTGCTTTGGAGTCATTTGAAAAATCTGTAAAAATTAATCCTAAATATGAAAAAGGATATATTGAACAGGCTCGTGTTTATAATAGATTGGGGCAGTTTGAAAATGCAGTTAAATTATACAATCAGGTTATAGAAATTAATCCTCAAAATGTTTCTGCAATTATGGAATTAGGTTCAGTTTATTATCAGTATAAAGAACTTGAACTTTCTGAACAGCAATATAAACTTGCTTTGTCTCAATTAAATAAAAGTGAAGATCAGACTCTTACTAAATATAATCTTTCTACAGTTTTATATGATGAAGGAAAACTTGCCGAAGCTCAAAAATATGCATGGCAGGCATATGATGAAAAAGATTTTATGAAAAATGAAAAATTAAAAGTAAATGTTGTTTACAATTATGCTTTAATTTTAGATCGTTCTGGAAAATCTGCTGATGCTGAAAAACTTTACTTAGAAGTTTTGAAAATGAGTCCAAATCATGTAAAAGCAAAAGTTAATCTTAGTACTATTTACATGTCCGAAGATAATCCTGATTTAGATAAAGTAATAGCTATGCTTTCTGAAGCTGGAACAATAGAACAAAATAGTTTTGAAGTTTATAACAACCTTGGAAGTGCATATCTGCTTAAAAATGATTATAGTAGCGCAATTGAGAGTTTCTTAAAGGCCACTAATATTTTACCAGATGATAAAGATGCTCTTGGTAATCTTGCAAATGCGTATGCAAAAAATCAGGAATATGAAAATGCCAGAGATGTTTTTGAAAAACTTTTGAAGAAAGATAAAACTAACTGGGCTGCTTATATAAGTTTAGCCAAAGTTTATATTCAACTCGGTCAGAATTCTAATGCTCAGGAAAAACTTTTTTATTTGAAAAATAATAATCCAGACTATAGAAAAGCAGAAGTTGATAGTTTACTTGCCGTTTTACAAGGTTAGGTTCGCTTTACAAGTTCAAATAATTTTTCACGACTGATTACTGTATACATTGGTCTGCCGTGAGGACAATGTGGGTCTTCCAGCTGGAAGGCCTGTTCTACCAGATTTGCTGCTGTATCTTCATCTAAAACATATCCATCTTTAACGGCTGCTTTACACGCGGTCATAGCTGCAATGGAACGGATAATTTCGTCTGGTTCTACCTGTTTTACAAATAGAAGAGTCTTTAAATCATATTCAGAGCCTGTCCAACGGTCTGGAATTGTTGTAATTTCCCAATATCCATCTGAAACATGAGTAGTATCAAAACCAATAGCAGAAAGTTTAGTTTGAAGTTTTTCCAGCTGGTTATCTTGTGTCTTAGATTCAGTATGAATTTTATATGGAATTAAAAGTGGCTGTTTACCGCTTCCATCCTGGTTATTCATTATTCGGTCAAAAAGAATGCGTTCATGGGCTGCGTGCTGGTCTACAATGTAAAGGGAATTGTTTTTTTCGGCCAGCAAGAAAGTTCCTAAACAGCAGCCAATAAAACGGGCTTTTGCAGGGGCTTGTCCTGTTTGTGCTGTAATTGCTGCATCTGCCAGAGAACTGATAGAACTTGAGTTACCACCGCTTAAACCAGAACTACCACCGCCAGTTCCACCTTTTATGCCCAGGTATTTGGAACGGAAATCTGAAAGACTTGCCGCCTGTGTTTCTGAGGATTTATAGGAAAGGTGTTTAGTGTAAGTTGCTTCTCCATAATTAGGTGAAGAAGATACATTTGTCATTGAGTCAAAACTAAGCTGTGGTGTTTCAAAAGTCTGTACGTCATCAGCATTTCTGTCTTCCGAAAAATTCTGGAAGGTATATTTCTGGAAAAAAGATTTAATTGTGCTGCTTACCCCGTGATGTAAAGCTGAAATATCATAAAAGCGAGCTTCTTTTTTTGCAGGGTGAATATTAAAATCTACCATATTACCAGGAACAGTTACAAAAAGAGCTGCAACTGGGTATGTGCCATTTGGAAAAAAGCCCTGGCCTCCATATTCTACTGCCTGAACAAGAGAATATTCCTGGATTTTACGTCCGTTGGCATAAATAAAAATTTCCTTTTTGTTTGAACGTGAAACTGCAGGTTCCCCAATTACAGCTTCAAATTTCCAGTCTGGATTTTCCCCGCCACTGGAATTACTTAGTTCATAAAAAAGTTCTGGGGCCTCGTTATAATTGTTTGCCTGAATAAAACGGTCTTTTAAGGATTGCCCCGCAGGAAGGTCAATTTTAGTTTCTCCATCCTGAATAAAACGGAATGCTAAATCTGGACGAGCCATAGCCTTTTCAATAAAAGTGTTTTTGCACATTACACCTTCAGTAGCAGCACGTTTTAAAAACTGTCGGCGGGCAGGGAAGTTTTCAAATAATCCTTCCGACTGGACAATTGTGCCTTTAATTTCTGCAATTGGCTCAATAATGTGGTCTTCTGTAATGCTGGCTCGCATTTTATAACTGCCACTTTGAATTGAAAGTCTTGCAACAGCCGCAATAGAAGCAAGGGCTTCTCCACGGAAACCTAAGGTTGAAAGGTTTAATAAATCTACTTCTGTAGAAATTTTACTTGTAGCGTGGGGACGGGCACAGTTCTGTAAATCTTCCCTAGTCATTCCACAGCCATTGTCTATAATCCTGATTTTATCAATTCCACCACCACTGATTTCAACAGTAATATTTGTAGCGCCAGAGTCAATTGCATTATCCATAAGTTCACGGATAATTGCATTTGGGCGGTCAATAACTTCGCCGGCAGCAATTTTACGGGCAACTTCTGGATTCAGGGTGCGGACAGGATTATTTAAACTCATTTTCTAGTTCCGTTTACATCACCTTGTTCACTGAAAATGTCGAACTGAGGTGGATTTTCTTTAGACATAGGCTGAGGTTCATTCATAAGAATCTGAACTTTACCTTCAATTTCATCAAGCTGCTTTTCCATACCGGCAGCAAGCTTAATTCCTTCTTCAAAATCTTTTAACGCATCTTCAAGACTAATATCGTTGCGTTTAATATCGCTTGTAAGTGCCTCTAATTTTTTTAAGTTTTCTTCAAAATTGCTCATTCTGATTTCCTATATTACCTTAGTTTTTATAGTTCCATTTGCAGGACGGATAGTAAGCTGATCTCCAGAAGAAACCTCTTTACTATCCCGAATAATATTTCCATTTTCATCAGTTACCATTGAGTAGCCACGGTTGAAAATAGTTTGAGGACTGGCATTTTCAAGAATTGTTTTGTTGTTGTAAATGCGGGTTCTTAAATCCTTAATTTTATCCTGAAGATTTTTCAAAAGATTTTCACGGGCAGTTTCATAACGATTAAGTAATGGCGGCTGAATATTTCTGAATCTGATTTCAAGACTTTCAGGATTAAATGATTTAATCATTAGTCTTGTATTGTCGATTTTCTGTTTGATTGTATTGTAAAAATCATCTTTGTAAGCGGCCAATTCCTGCTGTAAATCTGCAAGAAGAGGAACTGCCATTTCCGCTGCTGCAGAAGGAGTTGGAGCACGGCGATCTGCGGCGTAATCACAAATAGCCCAGTCAATTTCATGACCAACAGCACTTATAGTTGGAATTTTAGATGCGGCAACTGCACGAACAACAGATTCTTCGCTAAACGGAAGCAGGTCTTCCAGTGAACCTCCACCACGACCAACTATAAGTACATCACAAAGATTATAAAAATTTGCAAGTTCTATCATTTTTACAATAGTTTGGTCTGCTCCGGCTCCCTGAACAATAGCTGGAAGGACTAAAATATTTACATTAGGGTTTCGACGGCGAGTAACGTTTATAATATCTCTAATTGCTGCACCTGTAGGACTTGTTACAACTCCAATTGTTTTAGGGAAGACTGGAAGAGTTTTTTTACTGTCACTGTCAAAAAGTCCTTCTGCTGCCAGTTTTTTCTTACGGTCTTCCAGCATTTGTAAAATATTTCCAGCACCAACTGGTTCCATTGTAGAAACTATAAGCTGATAATTTCCCTGTGGGGCGTAAACAGAAAGACTGCCGGTACAACGAACTTTGTCGCCATCTTTAGGCCGGAAATTAAGTTTATACGCGGCGCCGCGGAAAATTACTGCTTTGATTTGGGCGTTATTGTCTTTTAGGGTAAAGTAAACGTGGCCGGCGGCGCTGGGACGCCAGTTTGAAATTTCGCCTTCAATGGTTATGGCGCGGAAGGAAGTTTCAAGAATTTCCTTTATTAAGTCTGTGATTTGTGTAACTGAAAAAACTGTATCCAGTGGCAAAAAAGGTGCGTCCACAATTATCCCCTCAAAAGTAAATATACAGTAGAAATAATGAATAGTGAAGAGCGAAATTGAAATAACACAAAAGGGACAGACACCGAACGTTAGGGGACAGTCAACCAACGTTGGTCGTCTGTCCCCTAACGTTCGGTGTCTGTCATCTGACGTTGGTTGACTGTCCTTTTCTGTTATTTTTTTCTATTCATTTTTTTTCTCAATTGCCGATAAACAATTTGATGAAAAGTATTGTAATTTTATATAACGAAGCAAATGA
>JAZLKI010000074.1:0-6312 GCA_045597485.1 Treponema sp. | reverse complement strand
AAAAAGTCTGATTTGGAACTGGCTTATAAAAATCTTGAAAAACTTGGAATGACCGATTACGCAAAGAAAAGCTTCAAAGAGCTGTCTGGCGGTCAACAGCAGAGGGTTCTACTTGCCCGAACTCTGTGTGCCGCCAAATCTGTTTTAATTTTAGACGAGCCTGCAAAAGGGTTTGACTCTGAAATTACAGAAATTATGTATGGCTTGCTGGAAGAACTGAACAAAGCTGGTATTACCATAATAACAATCAGTCACGATTTAGATGCGGCTAAGAAATATGGCAACAGAATTCTTAAACTTGGTAAAACTTGGGAGATTGTAAAATGAGTGATTTAGCAATGTACTTTTCTTTTTCTTTTGTTCAATATGCCTTTATTGCTGGCATTATGATTGCACTTTCTTCGTCCTTGTTGGGTGTAACTTTGGTACTTAAACGCTTTTCTTACATTGGCGACGGACTTTCGCATACTGCCTTTGGTGCAATTGCGCTGGCTTCGGTGTTCAAAATTGCAAACGATACCTGGTTTGTGCTGCCGGTAACAGTAATCTGTGCCATTGTAATTTTGTGTGCAAAAGAAAATTCCAAAATCAAAGGGGATGCCAGCGTTGCAATGATTTCAGTTGGAGCTTTAGCATTTGGTTACCTTATAATGAACATTTTTTCTCCACCGGCCAACCTTTCTGGCGATGTTTGCAGCACACTTTTTGGCTCAACATTAATCCTCACCCTTACAAAAACCGATGTAATTTTTTCTGTAGTTTTTTCACTTTTGGTAATTTTGTTCTACATTATTTTTTACAACCGCATTTTTGCCATCACTTTTGATGAAGAATTTGCCTTTGCCAGCGGAACAAAAACTAAACTCTTGAATGTGGTAATGGCAACCGTAATTGCGGTAATCATCGTTTTGGCCATGAATCTGGTAGGCTCCCTTCTGATTTCTGCTTTAATTATTTTCCCGGCAATTTCTTCAATGCTGATTTTTAAAAGCTTCAAAAAGGTCACAATCTTTTCGTGTATTTTCTCTGTAGTTGGTGCAGCTTCCGGCCTTTTAATTTCTATTATTGCAGGAACTCCAGTTGGATCTACAATTGTAATGATTGATATTTTGTGTTTTGGTATTTGCAAATTAATTTCATGTTTTATAAAATAGGGTGATTATGAAAAGATTTTATTCGCTAACACTGGTATTACTTATTGCGGTAACTATTTTTTCTTGTAAAAAATCTGAGAAAAATGAAGATTTTGAAAATACCGAGGCTGTTTATGTTGTAGAAAAAGATAGCACTGGTATTGATTTAGATTTATCGAAGATGAATTACAACATGATGTCGTCTATAGTTTTTGATATTATGATAGTACCTGAAAATTATGTTGATAAGCGAATAAAAACTGTAGGTAATTTTTATACAGATGAATATGAAGGTAAGCGTTATTTTTCTGTTTTAATATGGGATAATACAGGTTGTTGCCCTGCCGGTTTAGATTTTATTCCTCTGGAGGGCATGAAATATCCAGAAGATTTTCCAAAAAATGATGAGAAAATTTTTGTGATTGGGGTTTTAAAATACCAGGAAGGAGATGAACAAGCAGAATTAGTATTTCAAGCTGAAGAGATTGTTAGAGGATAGATTTATTGCAGAGCATATGCTGGCTTTTAATGTAATTAGCTAAATCTTCTGGAACTTTTCCTTTTTCTGCATAATCCATCCAATGTCTTATTGATGTTTGAACTTCATCTATTATGCGGTTTGCTTTACTTTTAGAAATATCAAGTTTTTTAGCAAAAGTATAAAGATCTTCCATAACAAAACCGTCAAGCTTGTTATTAAAACTTAAGTGATGTGTCCCTGTAAACTTACCTCCTGGTTTATAAGAGAAGGTAAGGTCATAAGCAGGAGAAAGACTCCAGTTGCCGTTTTTATCCATAAGGAAAGATGTATTTTTTACATGGTCATCATGATTTTTTGCACAAATATTAAAAACAGAACGTTTGTAGAATTGGTCCAGTGTATCTTGTCCTAACCCAAGCTGACGGATAACAAAGGCTGCCTGCTCATAGGAATTTGTGCCCGCATTATCTTTTAAATCAAAATGTGCCATTGCTCCTAAAGTTTGCATATGGACTTTACCACCGTTTGAAGTTCGGTCAAAACGTTTAGTCATAAAATGATAAAGGCCATTTTCCTCGTAAATTTCACAAGGATTCATATTAACTTTTGTAAATTTACACTTTTTTCATAATCTAAGACCATTTCACTTACAGGCTCATACTCTAAAGCACCCATGCCTCTTTTGCCAGTGTATAACAGTCGTTCAACGGCACCAAAATCTTCATCTCCCCAAATAATGGCAGGTTTTTCTGTATCAGATTTTTTAGAATAAACTCGTTTTTTAACTGGCTTTTTAGCTGCAATATCGGTAGGACGCTCTTCCTGTTCAGGAATAAGTAAATCGATGTTTGCAAGAAGATTAAAACCTCGTAGTACAGCGAAAAAATTATCAAGATTACGATTTTCTCCACTTTCAATTCGTTCTATAGCTCGCTTTGGCATACCACATTTTTGTGCAAACTGGGCCTGAGTTAAATTCATAGAAATTCTGTAATTTTTTGCACGTTCACCAATAGCTTTGAAAATGTTTTCATTGGAAGAAAATCTAAAATCCATGATTATGCCTCTGAGTATTATTTTACATGTGTTAATTCACATATGCAGGTGAAATATACACTTTTTTATTGAGTTATTCACTTGTAAAGGTGAATAATTAGTTTATTCCAGGCTAACTCGTTTTTGCCTCGAGTTACATTTTCTTTAGTTGTCACATCTACACTTTGCTGTATAATAAATTCTATTAGTAGGAGACCGCCATGGAATACAAAGTAACACAATTTAATGACAATACCTGGATTATAGAAGAAGGATTTGTGCGTTTTTTTCTTTTAACTGGAACAAAAGAAGCGTTGCTGATTGATTCGGGAATGCAAGTTGGTAAAGCAAAAGAAACTGCAGAAAGTATTACAAAGTTGCCATTAAAAATTATTAATTCCCACGGAGACCGGGACCACATTGGCAGTAATTTTCAGTTTGAAGATGTTTATATGCATTCTGCCGAAAAAGAATATTACCTTGCAGGTGGTGGAAAGGGGAATGTTGTTACTGTTGAAGATGGGGAAATTGTGGACATAGGGGACAGACCTTTGGAAATCATTCATATACCTGGACATACTCCTGGAAGTATCGCTATTTTGGATCAAAAGTCGAAGTTACTTTTTGGTGGAGATACAGTTCAGCAGAACAGTGAAATTTTTATGTTTGGTCCTGGTCGCGATTTACCTGCTTATGTTGGCTCTTTGGGAAAACTTTTGCAAATAAAGGATAAATTCGATACTGTGCTTGCTTGCCACGGAGATTTGCCAATTGGTAGTGATGTTGTCGAAAAATTGCTGGCTGGAGCGAAAAAGGTTCTGGCAGGGGAGGCAAAGTTTGAAGAAAAAACAACACCATTTGGCGCTCAGGTAAAAGCTTGTGATGCAGGATGTGCCGTGTTGTTGACCTAGTAAACTAAATCTTAAGTAAAATTTTACAAACTCTTTACATTCTCTTTCTTGATTTTTTGGAGTTTTTCTCTATAACTTAACTTATGATTTATATTCTGGAAGACGACGATAACATTCGAAAGCTCATAAATTATTCGCTGACTAGTCAGGGCATTGATGTTAAAGATTTTGCACTCCCATCTGATTTTTGGACAGCATTAGAAGTTAAACAACCAGACTTGCTGCTGCTTGACATTATGCTTCCCCAGGAAGACGGCATTTCCATTCTGAAAAAACTTCGTTCAAATCCTCTTACTTCAGGAATCCCTGTAATTATGCTTACAGCAAAAGATTCGGAATACGATGTAGTTACAGGACTAGATGCCGGCGCCGACGATTATGTTACCAAGCCTTTTGGAATGATGGCCCTTGTTTCTCGCATTAAAGCTGTTCTTCGTCGCTACGAGAAAAAAGATACGCACAAAGATCTGCTTCAAGCCGGTAACCTTAAAATTGATGAAAATCAACATACCGTTTTCTGCGATGACCAGCAGCTTTTTCTTACGGTCAAGGAGTTTGATCTTCTGGCATTGCTTCTTAAAAATCGTGGAAATGTTCTTACTAGAGAGCAGCTTCTGGAACACATTTGGGACATTTCCGCCGATGTGGAAAGTCGCACCGTGGACGTGCATATCCGTACCCTTCGCCAGAAACTTGGGGATGCGGGAAATGCAATCGAAACTATTCGTGGAGTGGGGTATAAATTTATATGAAAAGCAAGTCTTTAACTTTTAGAATCTTTATTAGCACTTTTTTAGTGGGCACCCTGGTTTATTTTGTGTGCGCCTTTATGTTTTTTGGAAACCTCTACACTCACTTTGAACAGCAGATTTTCAAGGAACTGGAAAGCGAAAGCGTATTTCTTGAAGAATATGTTCTGAATGGCGATCTTCTCAAATTGCAGAACCTTAAAACAAAAAACAGAATCACCCTGATTCACGCCGACGGTTCAGTTTATTTTGACAACACAGTTTCCTTTGAAAAAATGGAAAATCACGCACTTCGTTCAGAGTTTTTAGGAGCAAAAGATAAAGGAATCAGCAAAATCTCCCGCTATTCTTCCACAATGACAGAAAAAACTCTGTACTTTGCAAAGCATCTTTCCAATGGGGATGTTCTTAGAATCAGCTGCAATCAGCATTCTGTGTGGGTTCTGGTTTTAGGTATGAGTCAGATTCTTCTATTAATACTGGTAATTGCCGTGATTATTTCTGGAATCTCCGCCTCATGGATTTCCAAAAAAATCGTAAATCCTCTTAATTCTATCAATCTTGATGAGCCACTGGCTTCCGATGTTTACGAAGAATTAAAGCCTTTTACAAAACGCATTGCCGAAGAAAACTTTGAAAAAGCCCAGCGAGAAGAAATCCGTGCCCAATACACTGCAAATGTGAGCCACGAATTAAAAACGCCTCTTACAAGCATTAGCGGTTTTGCAGAAATTCTGATGAACGGGGGGACAGACCCCAAAATCACAGTGGACTTTTCAAAATCAATTTACGACGAAGCCCAGCGAATGACTACCCTTGTAAACGACATTATCAAGCTTTCCAAACTGGACGAAAAATCTATCGCTATGGAAAAAGAAGCTTTGAGCCTGCGTTCAATTTGTCGCGAGGTTATGGAAGTTCTTTCTGCCAGTGCTAAAACCAAAAATTTGTCTGTCAATTTGGAAGGAGATTCTGGGCTTATAAATGGTGTTGAACCTGTTATTTACGAAATGGTCTACAATCTTGTGGACAACGCCATCAAATACAACAAAATCAACGGCAGCGTAAACATCAACATTCAGGAAATCACAAATAATGTGGGCGCAAAAAACAAGGTGGCCTTATCTGTTCATGACACCGGCATTGGCATTCCCGCCGCCGAAAAGGACCGCATTTTTGAACGTTTCTACCGCATAGACAAAAGCCGCTCCCGCTCTCTTGGTGGCACAGGCCTGGGCTTGAGCATTGTAAAACACGCCGCAAAATATCACAACGCCAGTGTGCTGGTGACAAGTGAAGAAAGCTATGGCAGTACGTTTACGGTGGTGTTTGAAGGGTAAAAATCGAAGGTGAGACTTCCGAAAATTGTGGAGTGATATACACAGAATACCTTTGCTACCTTTTTGAACAATGCCGGTTTGATTGCAAGAACATCTTTTACTGTCAAATCTTTTACAGATTCAACACCACAACAAACTTTGCAAATCTCTGTTGCCGATTCTAAACTATTCATTGTTTCGTTCTCCTTATGGTTTATTTATTATAAAGTTTATTGGTCTGTCCCCACAGGAACTAAATAATTAAAAACGGAGGCAAATAATGAAAAAACGAATTATTTATTATGAATTATACGATTTTTATAGTGATTATTCATTTGTAAATATACTACTTATACCTGCAAATATTATTCTATCTACATTTCAACAAGTAATATTACTTTTTAAAATTTATAAAATGGATATTTTAAAAGGCTTTTCAAGGTATAAAGATATTAAAAATCATTCTAACTACCAAAAGGAAAAAGCTGAGTATCAAGAATGGTTTGAAAAAGAATGTTTGAAAACTACACCTATGAATATTAGTCTATTTAATCCTACATTTTATCCAATCAGGAAAGTTTGGTAAAAATTTCGTTATCTATAATTGTTTGCAGACAATTCTTCCCAACTAAATAATTAATCCAGGAGGTAAATAATGAATAAAGAAGAAATTCATAAATGTGC
>JAZLKI010000073.1:0-75031 GCA_045597485.1 Treponema sp. | reverse complement strand
CTGCTATCTCTTTGAACTCTATAAAAATTTAGTTCTTCTGAATAGTTGTCGCCTACTTGTTCATAAAATTCTTTTATAGTCATCTTTATAACTCCTTTATTTTTTTCTTGGAACAAAACAACATTGTCTATATATAGACATGTCTATACTTTGTCTAATACTAGACATATTTAAACTTTGTCTATATAGACATATAAAAAGTTTGTCTAGTAGGTAGAGACATTCGGCTTTTTTAGAATTGCCCCTGGACAATTTGCCTAGAGTAAGTGGACAACTTGCCTAGAGTAAAACTTTATAAAATTTCAAAAATATTCGTTAATATATAACAGCATGTATATTTTAAAAATGTGACTGTTGCCTGTAAAGCAAACAGGCACATACATTAATATATTAAAATATTAATATATTAAAATATTAGGAAAGATAAAAATCTTTGAAAGCCTTTATTTTAATAGCTTTGCTAAAAAAGGGCGAAACACTTCCCCACCAAAGCGAAACACTTCCCCACCAAAACGAAACACTTCCCCACCTATGCGAAACACTTCCCCATCAAAACGAAACACTTCCCCACCAGCTCTACAACATGTAGATTTTTATATTTTTCATAAAACTATACTTTGTGGCGAAACACTTCCCCATTAAATATCTTTTTTTATTCCTGTAAATGTTATATACATTTTGCTGTCCATAGTGCTTCTTGATGGCAATCGTTTTTCGTCTATATTTAGATTTACAAATTTTTTATAAACCTCTGATTTATCCTTTAATATTTTATAAGCTGCTTCAAAAGTTCTCTTTAACTTGTTATTAAAATTCTGTCTTGCTGTTTTTGGATTGTTTTCGCAATTTTCAAGATCTTTTTTTAATATAGGGCAATCATTTATAATCGTTGTAAATTTAGGCTCATATAAAATATATGTCTTGCCTGTATCGTCCTTTTTAGGGTGTATTATTCCCCTTTGAAGTAGTCCAACAATAATCCTATTTGCCACTTCAACTGCTGCCTTGTTTTTCTCTTGTATAATATCTGGGTGAAATAAAGAATTAAAAGGTAATGCCTCTTTGTCTTTTTTATTTGCCAGGGCTATATTTAAAGCTTTAAATATGTATGGTGTATTTATTGTTACTGTGTCGCTTTCTTCGTCATAACTAGAAAAAGAAAGAACTCTATAAATGCCTACACCTTTTAAAATGCCTATAGCATTATCAAATGGCATTATTAACTCTAAAAAATTCTTAAAGCGCATCTCTTTTATAGTTTCTTCGCTGTTTCTGCCTTTGCTGTATGTTCTAGGATCTCTTTTTAACTCTTTATATAATGCTGGTAGGTAAATAATTATATTATTATCCTGGGTGTTTTCTATTTCGTCTCCACTTGTTAATATAGCAGCTCTTAATAATATCATTAGTGTTGCTAGATTTATTTCGTCCATAGGAAACCATATTTTATTTTTATCTTGTTGGTTTTGAATTTCCTTTTTTATTTCCTGTTCTTCTTCGCCAGATATTATAAACTCTCCGTCAGCTTCAAAAGAAAAGTTATCATCTTTCTGTGCATACTCGGTTAATGTCTTAATGCTAAAAGAGTTAAATGCATTTTGTAGCTCTTCGTTTGAAAAACTACAAACAACTCCATCAAGCTTCATTATTGCGCCTTTGTTTGTTGCTTGCTCTCTTGGAGTGACATTAATATTTAAAGGGTTGTCATTTATTAAATCAGCATGCCCCTCTATTCTTGCGACTTCCTCAAAAGATAATCTTGTGTTATGTTCAGCATTATATTTTTTTGTTATTTCGTCCTGGCATATCTTTTCAAGCTCATAAAGAGACATTTTTAAAGAGTTATTAGTGCTTTTTATGTCTTCTTCTAAAGTATCTCCAAATGATTGTATAAATTTCTCTGCTCCGTCTGTTAATAATCGCTCTATTAACTGCATAAAGTTTTTTGCTTCTTCTGGGCTTAAATTTGCTTTTAAGCTTTCTTCCTCGGTCTTTTTCTCGTTCATTTTTCCTCTTTTCTGCTGCCTATTTTCTGCTATGTGCTTTCATATCCTCTTTTATGAGCATATTAATGTATTCTGTTATAGTTACTGTGTGTCTAGGTGTGCTACATGTATATGCTGCTTCTTTTAAGTAATTATGATAAGCCAGGGGCATTTTTAGATTAAATCTGTAATATTGCACCTTTTCAGGATCTAAAAACCTAGAGTCTGTATATTCATTTAGAATAATAGGCGCTGTGTCTGTTTGTGTGTTGCTTTGTGTCTCTTGTGTCTCGGTTGGTGTGTTGTTCAATTCGTCTACAACATTAGAAGCCTTTGTAAAATCTGGTCTTGCGCTTGTAAAATCTTTCTTTGCCATATGTTTTTTAACCTTTCTTTTATGTGTTTTGTGTGTCTTATATGTTTAGCTCTTCCAATAACTGCATATAGTCTAGGGCTGGATTGCATTTAGGTGCATATTTATAAATACTCTGCTTCATGTATTGCGCTTCTTGTATTGAGACACTTGCTCTTATATGGGTCTCTAGTATCGGTATATTATGCAATTTGCTATATCCTTGTATGTCTTCTAGTATGGTTTTAGACATTAATGTTCTGGTATCATATTTTGTTATCAGTATTCCAGCCAATAAAAGAGGGTTGCTTGTTGCTTGTACTCTTTTTAAGGTGCTGGCTAATGAATTAAAACCATTTAAAGGAAGTGGCTCTAATGATATAGGAATAATAGCTTTTTTAGAGGCATTTAGGGCATTTAGCATTAATAGCCCTAATGTTGGCGGTGTGTCAATAATAATCGTGTTGTATGCCTTTTTTAGGGGCGCTAGTCGCTCTTTTAATATGCCCCCTCTATTATTTGCTTTCAGCTCTTGTTCAACTAAAGAGAGGTTTATATTTCCTGGTATAATGTCGCCTTGTTCTGTATGCTGTATTAGTTCCGCTGGGTCTATGTTGCTTGTAAGTAATTCATAAGCCCCCTTTTTATCGGTATCAGCTTTATAAATTTGGCTAGTGTTGCATTGTGGGTCAAGGTCTATTACAAGGGCTTTTCTGCCCTTAAAATTAATACCTTGCGCCATTGTTGCGGTTGTGGTTGTCTTACCTACTCCGCCCTTTTGATTGGTAATTGCTATAGTATCCATTTTTTTGCGCTCCTATTTAGATATAAATTATTGCTTTCTCTCAATTTTGAGCTTTTCCAGCTCGCTTGTTGGGATCCTTTTTTGCTTTCCTATCTTGTAATATGCTATTTTTCCTGTTCTGGTCATATTGTAAATAGTGTTTACGTGTACTTTTAGAAGCTCCGCTGTTTCTTCAACTGTGTAAAAATCTTTTGCAAAATCGCTCATAATTCTTCTTGTCCTTTCATAAGATATATATTTTTTTCTATTTCTTTTTGCTCTCTTTCATAATATGGCTTGCCTATTTCTAGGGGAAAAGCGCCAGGATATCTTCTATCCAGATTGTTTTCTTTTGCTATGGTGTCTAATATGTCGCTATTCCTTGCTTTTAGCTCTTCTTCTCTCAATTTTTCTACAAACTCAATAGCATAATGCTCTATTTTAAAGGCTGCTATTTCTTCTCCGTTCTTGTAAACTGTGTAGCTCATGCGCTTTTACTCCTTTCTATATGGTCTTCATAAACTCAATAACCTTTTCCAGCTTCTGAGGGTCTAGCTCGTCTATTATTTTATAGGCTGTAACCTTGTTATCATTGAAATTATCGCCTTTAAAGTAATAATTATATACTTGTTGCTCTGTGTTCCTGGTCTCTCGTTCTTCTGCGTGTATATAGATTTCTGTTGTTGCTGGGTCTTGGTGTCTTTGGTGCTTTTGCGCTAAATAAATATTGCCTGTTGCTAAATATGCTCCTGTTCCGCTGGTATGTCGCAAGCTGTGGGCTGTTAGTCGGTTGCTATTATATCCAGCGCCCTTTAGCATATCTTTAAACATAGTTGATATTGTTGTTTCTGCTATCCTTTTCCCTTTGCTTCGGTTGCTTGTGCTGGTAAATAGTGGCGCTTTGCCTATCTTTGCTCCAGATCTAGCAAGTAAATAATCATTTAAAGCCTCTTTAACCTCTGGAGTAATTAAAACAGGTGCGTCCTTGTCATCGTGGCCTTTGCCTTGAATATATAAATATGTCCTATTTCCTAGGCTTTTTATATCTTCTAGGTTAGCTCTGTGAAGTTCTATACAACGCAATCCGCAAGTAATAGCTAATAAATACATACTATAAAGCCTTTTGCCTTGTTCTGTGGTCCTGTCTATGCTGTCCGCAATAATTGGCACCGCTTCTCGGCTTAAAGGGTCTTTTTTATGCAAATTATGGCTAGTTTTTAGGCTGTGTATATTATCCGCTATGTTAGGATATAGCCCCTCGCTTGCTGTCCATTTAAAGAAGTGCTTTACAGCTCTTAAATACTGCTGTTGTGTTCCAACTGCATAATTTTGTGTGTTTAAATACTTCTTGTATGCCCTTATATCGTCTCTTGTAGGCTGTTTTATATCATTCTCGATTAAATAAGCCATAAATCTTTTTATGCAGCATAAATAGCCTTTTATTGTGGTTGGTTTACGGTCTGTATAGTCTATAAACCTTTTAAATAAATCTGTATTAAAAGCTATGCTTGTGCTTTGCGTTGCTAAAAACTCCATTAATACACCTTTTTACAAATCAACTTCTAGATTGTGGCCTATCTCAACTAATAACTCTTTATAGTTCTCTCGCATCTGAGCCAGGCTTTTATCTTTATTTGCTTCTACAAACTCTCTAAATTTAGGATCATTTTTATACATTTCTTCATACATTCCAATTGGTTCATTTACAATTTTATGTATTTTGGTTGCTAGTTCTAATTTGTCCACTTATTCACACCTCACTTTTTAATTACTTCTTGCTTTTTCTTCTGGTCGCTCTTGGCTTTTCTTGCGCCTACCTCTGCCCCAAAATAAAAAGCTGTAATTATTGCGTCCCATATCTCTTCTTTGTAAGATAATTCATAAAGTTGTGTGAACTCTGGCATAGTCATAAGATACTTACTGTCGCCTAGTAGCTTCTTGCCTTGTTCGGCTGTCTTCATAACGTCTCTTGTCTTCATTTGTTTTTACCTCTCTTTATTTAGAATTGATAATAAAAACAAATAATGATAAACTAATTAAAAGGGCTTGCATTGGCCTTTTGTGTTAAAAAGAGTGCTGGAGCATATGGGGATATGTGGCGCTCTTTTTTTTGTTTATATTATTTATTTTATTATTGCATTAATTATATATTTAATTGTATCTAATTGTCAATAAATATCTGTATAATGTGTAAAAACGCACAAAAAAAGCTCTTGCGATTGGCAGTTATGCAAGAGCCTCTTTTTTCTGTGTTAAACGAGCGATTTCATCAAACAAAAAACACAATTTAATGCCATATATATTATACCATAAAAAGCCCATAAATAAAGCATTTAGGCACTTTGTTTTATCCTGGATAATATTTAAAACAAAATAAAAACAGCCCTTGACTATTAGAGAGCTGCTTTTACTTTTCATCTCGCAAAAATTAAATACTGTAGTGTTTTACCTACAAGACATATTATACATTTATATTATTTAAAAATCAATGTGCTAAAAATACGGCCCTCTTCTGGAATACTCTGTATCACTTTTTCTATAAAATCTTCATCGAATACAGATATTCCATTTACATTACAATCTCTAATTGTTGTACTGTCTTTTATGTTCTCCAGCTCCTCTAATTGGAACCATTTCCAATAATTTGGATCCTCGAAACCTTGAGATAGTTCCATATTTGCGTAGGGGTCGCCCTTTTTCGCATCAGCTAAAAGCTCTTTGCGGTTCTGCTTCTTCCGTTCCTGGTCTTCTTTCTCTCGTTTCCGCTGTTCCGCTTCTTTCATAGCTCTTGTAATGCCTGTTATAATCTCCAAATCTTGCGCTCTTTTCTCTCGTCTTGCTAGTACTTGCTTTTGTTCGTAATTAGTGCGCTTTCTCCAGGCTTCTTTTACAAGCTTATTGCCCTCTTTTCTGCAATTATCGCAATATTTAGCTCTTGGCTTATCTGTTGCGAATTTTTGACCGCATAAAGGACATTTTAAAACTCTGCTCATTAATAACCTCACTTTTCTAAAATCGGCTTATATTCGGCTTATAATCGGCTTTTTCAACGATATATATATTATTATTTTTGTATATATGGCTTTTAAAATAGGGTGTCAGCCAGATATTTGTAGTATACCGGCGGGGGAGCTATTTCCTAGGGGTGTCGCCCATTGGCCCCCCTCTTTGGGGTTATGCTCTATAATTCCGCCAATTAATAAGCTATTTAAAACTTGTTTTATATTTTTTCTGTTTAAATTTTATTTTTATTCAATCCTAAAATTTTTATTTATTTTTTCTTTGTTGCACATAATATGTATGGCCTATAGGCTGTTTAGGGTGTATTTTTCTATCTATAATTAAAAAAATCTTATTCATAATGCCTATTTGCTTATAAAATTGGCGCTTCTCTGCATTTCTACAAAAAAGCGCCTGTATAATAGGGGAGAAAACACCAAAGGGCGGAAAATTAAAGCCCTTTTAGCAGATTTTTATAGCATTTGGTTAGTTCTGGGCTGTTTATTTCGTTCATGCCCTGTTCTTTTATATGTCGCTGTCTTGCCTGTTCTCTGGCTTCTTCTTCAACTGCTGCCATATGCGCTTCATATGCAGCCTTTTTCTGTTCTTCAAGCTTCTTGCTAACTCCAGACATCATTTTATTAAATTCTTCTACATCGGCTTTATGTCGCTTTATTGCTGGGCTGTTTTCAAAACTATACGCTCCAGCTTCTCTTTTTGCCTGTTCGTTCTCTTCTGCCTTTTTTCTCATTTCTTCGATATCCATTTTATACCTCGCTTATCTCTTTATATTTGCCTTAATTTATATTTAGTCTAGGCTTTTTCGGTAAATTATTACTCGCTTTGCCTGTTATCTGCTTGTATTGATAATGTCTTGTTATTCCTAGCAAGTAATTAGTTAAATTTGTAGCTCCATCATACGCAACATTTACAGGCGCATATAATGGACGGCCCTCTTTTTTTCCTATTTCCTTTTTGATGGGCTTAATATCTCGGCTCCATCTAAAAAGTATCTCGTTTCCCTCTTGTATGAACTCTAAAAGCTCTCCAGCTTCTTTATTTAGTTCCTGTAAAAGATTAGATATTCTCTTTTCTGCTTCATCTCTCTTTTTATCCTGGATTGCATAAACCTTATTTAAAAATTTATTGCATTCTTCATCAGTTATAATAGCTTCGTCCTCTAGGTGTGCTATTCTTGCTTGATACATTTCAATCATAGAGGCCGCTTCGTCTTTCTTCTTGCTATATTCCCTGTAGGTCTTTTCGTCTCCGTTGACTTCCGCAGTCAATAACTTTTGTTTAGCTTCTCTTACAATGTTCTGTGCATCGTGAAATTTTTGATAAGCTTCTTCTAGTTCGGCTTCTCTCTTTGCTTTGGTTTCCTCTAAAATATTGATAACCTTTTCAAATTCTTTGCTCATTTTCTTAAAGCTCCTCTCTTTAAAATCTTCTGTCTGCTCTCTTTGCAAGTACATTTTTCCCCTGGATCCAAATTACTATGGCAATAGGGGCATACATAATAATATGTGTACATATTTATCTCTCTTTCTATGGTATTAATAATTGCTCTCTTGCTTTTCTTTCCCAATAATCTACGTTATGGGCCTTTATTTTGTCTTTATGGGTCTCTCTATATTTCTTTTGCATCGCTTTGTATTCTTCTGGGTGTTCTTTTACCCACTTTTTAAAGGTTGCTTTTGTCTTGTCTTTGTTTTCAGCTCTCCAGCGCTTCATATAGGCTTGTATTTCTTCTTTATTGTCCTGGTAGCGTTTTCTTGCTTTTGTCCTGATCTCTTCCCTGTGTTCTTCTCTATATTTCTTGTAATATTCCCGCTGTAATTTCCTTGCTTCTTCCGTCATACCTTATAAAATCCTTTGTTATTAAAATACTGTAGAAATATGTTTTATGTGTCTTATACATATATTATACTTTTACACTTTCTTTTTTTCAATTCCTTTTATTTTCTTTGTTTTTGCACTAATTAAGTTTATATTTATAAGTTTGATTAGACATATATTTTATATGTCCTATGTGTCTAATTTAAGCAAACAAAAAAACAGCCCTTTGTTATAAAAACATTAAGCTGCTTTTTTTAGTCGAGATATAATGCATATGATATTGTGTAAATTTATTATGCATTTACACAATAAAAAAATCAATTTATATTACAAAATTATGCTTTTTCCTTTTTTAAAGGGTACTTCTTCCGATTTTATAGGCTGTCCAGCTTCTGCATCTAAAAAGAGGTCGTAATTTGGATAATATTTAAAGCTGGTCTTATAGTCACTTATGCCATATCTATTTTTTAAGCATACAAGCTCTATATCTCTAGGAAGTTTCGATTTTTCCCTGGCTATAGTCTCTCTTTGCTCTTTTATATTACCCTCATAAAAGATATCTTGGCTTATACAAGCTAATTGCAAGCCCCATATTACGTCCGCTGTAAACTCAATAGCGCCACTTTCTTTAAATGAGCTATAATCTATCGGCTGTAAATAATTAGCTCGATTTAGGCTACTTATGGCAAATATAGGCACGTTTAAAGCTCTGCTAATCTTCTTTAGCTCTGTGATATTATAATCTACTATTGCTCTAGGGTCTGTTGGAACTCTGCCAGATGGTGCCTGTTCTGCTGGTATAATCTGCAAATAATCAATAAATATAACAGGAGCTACATTGTTTTGCTCGATATAATCCTTTATTGTTTGCTTTATGTAAGTGATATTACAAGCAAAATTGCCCTCTATTATGCTTATTCTGTCTCCTACCGCCTTTATATAGTCCTTTTTAGCATTTAAAACAGCCTCTGTACTGCTGCCATATCTAATCTCTAGACTATTTATAGCTGTGTCATAATTTATTTGTGCTGTGCACCTACTAATACTCTTACTAACTAGCTCTAGTGTGCTTTGCTCTAGTGAAAAATATAAAACATGTGTGCCCTGTTCTGCTATCTGGTCGGCCATTTGGTGCATAAAAGTTGTTTTTCCTAGTGAACTATTAGCCCCTAAAATATATAAGCCAGCGTGAAGACTTCCAGCTTTTAGATCTAAATTATTAAAGCCTGTTTTTATCCCTTTTCCTTGCTTATATGCTTCTATGTCTTCGTTCATTCCCTGGAGCATATAAGATAATACATTATATGGTTTTGTTGCTTTTGCTTGGGCTGTAAATAGCCTCTTTTTAAAGCCCTCTCTATCGTTTACAAGTGCTTCGTTAGGGTCTTTATATTCTCCTATGATATCCCCTATAAAAAATGGTATATCAGCTTCTTTTAGCTTCTCTGCAATTTGTTTTTGTACTTTCTGCCCCTCTTCGTCTTTATCCAGGGACAAAATTATATTGCCCTTGCCTTTATTGTCTTTTAGGAACTCAACAAGCTTCTCTTTGTTTGGTGTACCATTTAAAGCAATAGCTCCGTAGCCTACTTCTTCAATTGCAAGTGCGTCAAATGTTCCCTCAACAATATAAATCGGCTCTTTTTCGGCTGTTAAAAGCGCTTTTTTATTAAATAAATCAACTATTGCCCCTTTGGGGTTATCGTAACGTTTTTTATTTGTTCCTGTAATGTCTCTAGCAATATAAAAATAATCTGATACAGGAACTATTAAGCGCTTTTTTATTTCATCATAACCAATATGAAAATTTATTGCTGTATCTAAAGAAAGTCCTCTAGATTGCAAATAATTTATAGCTGCCTGGTTGTTCATGCCATTTAAACAATTTTCAAAATAAGATACAAAATTTTCTTTTTTAGCTTCTCCAGGATTGGGATTGCTTTGTGTAGTTTTTGCGTAACTGCTTTTATTTTCTGCGTAGCTTTTTTTATTGCTGTCTTCTTCAAGAATTATATTAAATCGGTCTGATAATTCTTTTACCGCTGTAACAAAATTTACTCCCTTTTCTTGCTGGTATAGGCTTATTAAGTCTCCGCTAAAATTGCAGCTCCCTTTAAAGCATTTTAAATAATATGGATTGTTTGATTTTGGGTTTATTCTTAGTCCGTCTCCATCAGATCCGGAACCATTACCACATAATGGACATATAAAAGTATTTTTTACTTTTGCTTCTCTCAAATAACTTTTATACATAGAATTAATATTGTCTTTTGTTCTGTCGCTTATCATTTCTTCTCGCTTTCCGCCGTAAAAATGATATAATTGTTACGGCTTTAAAAATTGTAATTCCTCGGTCGGTTTTTCATTTTTTAAAGTTTTTAGGGGGTTCAGTTCGTGAGGCTGTTCCCCTTTTTATTTTTTTCTTTTAATTAAAATTATCTGCATAACTTTAAATAAAAAAAGTGATCACATTTTTTTGATTTTTTCTTTAAAATTTAATTTAGTTTTTTAATTTTTCTTAATTTTCAGCTTATAAAAATATAAGGGTTTGGGATATCCCAACAAGCTTAAAATTTGCATAAAATTGCGTGGAGATATCTCGATTCAGTGCTTGCTTATTAGCAAGAATGCAAATAATAAAAATAGTATTTGTTATAACAAATGCAGTGCTTGCTAATCTTCGTATTCTTCTTCGTATTCTTCGCCAGGGTGCATTCTTTCCATAAATTCTTTACGAATTAATATAATTCGGTCATATTCTGCTATAACTTCATTTTTCAAAATTTCTAATAATTCTTTTTCTTCTTCGTCTTCATACTCTTCTATATCTTCCCATGGATCGTCTATTTCAGCTTCGATTCTTTCAATTAGATTTTCTTTGCTTAATATTGGTACTCTAATATACCTCTCGCCGCTGCTATCTCTTTGAACTCTATAAAAATTTAGTTCTTCTGAATAGTTGTCGCTTACTTGCTCATAAAATTCTTTTAATGTCATACTCCCCCCCCTATTTAAAACTTAGTTACTGTAAATACATCATCAGCATCACCGGTAATAGATTTGTCTGCTGAACGATGTAAACCAAATATCATTAAGGTGATTAACACTGCTATGCCAATGGCCCATAATTTACTACCATTTACCCAATTCCTATAAGGGATAATGGCATATATAAAAACTGAATATAAGCCGGAAATAATAAATTGAAGAATGTGTCCAATAATCGGCATTCCCAGGAAAAATAAGAAAATAAAGCTTAGTAAAAAGGCTATTATTGCATCCTGAAACAATGTTAATTTGTCTGTAAGCTTTGCTAAGCAGCAAGTGAATAAAATTATTGAAAAAATCCAATCAAGGCCAATAATTCCCATTCCAGAACCCTTTTTAATCCTATATGAACTCATAATTAGTACCACCTTTCTATTTACCAAATTAAAAATTTGATATTATATTAATCTTTTATGTGTCCAATAAATGTACCTTTTTAGATAACACTTAGGTGTTCCTTTAATTATATTATAGATAAATGATTATAAGGATTCTATGGATAATGTGCACGATATATAACGTTATATATCATATATTTTGTATATAACATTATATATGTTGTGTGTTATAATATAATACAAATTAAAAATAGTGGACAATCTGTCTAAAATTTTGAAAGGAATAAGATATGGGAAATAAGTATACTGAATCACAAAAAAAAGCTACATATAAATATATTCAGTCTAAAAAGCGTCATACTCTTGCCTTGGAACCGGATGAATCGGAATTTTTAATAGAAAAAATCAAAAATACCGGTTATGTATCTGTAAACTCTTTTTTGAGAGATGCTGCGTATTTCTATTTAGAACACTTGGAAAAAGATGAAAAAGAAAAATAATGGACAAATTGTCCAAAGCTTTTAGGAAGGATTAGTATGAACAAGTATAATAAAAGATTAGCTGAAATATTAAAAGAAAAAGGACTTAATATAAGGAAGTTATCAATTCTAACAGGAATAGGACCTTCAACTTTATACTCAATCATGGATCGTGATACTAGAATAAGATATGATTATGCTATAAAGATAGCTAAAGTACTAGATATATCAGCTAGTGAAATATGTGAAGAAGCTAAAATATTTGAAAATATCCATACTGATGATGATTTTTCAATGTTTTTATCACCTAATATTAATAAAATTATAAATAAAGCTTCTGAAAGTGAAATGAAACAGATTATAGAACTTTTAGAAAATTATTATATGCTTGATGATGATGCCAGGGAACAGATTTTTGAGCAGATCAAGCTAATGAAAAAGCAACAAGATAGAAAAAATAAGGAGCAATAAAGTAATGAAATTAACAGATAATATAGAAGAACTTGAGGTAAATGCAAGAATACGAAATGCATTAATAAGAAGTAACTTTAGATTAATTAGTGACATCTATGTAAGAAAAGATGCGGTTTTTAAAGTAAGAAATCTTGGAAAAAAATATATTTTAGAATTGGATGAGGTTTTAGTTTCAAAAGGTTTTCCTTCAATTTTTGAAAAACAAACTGAATTGCGTGATAAATATAACAAAAAGGTACTTGAAATGAATACGGAAAAATTTCTAAAAACAAAGATTACTGAAATAGAGAGCAAATTAGAACTTTTGAAAAGTGAAATCAATGAATTAGAAAAAGAAAAGAATAGTTTAAAGATATTTGTAGAAGAAAAATATGATAAGTAATAAAAAAGCACTTGGAATAATCCAGGTGCTTTTTTAATGAGTATGTATGAGGAAACAGAAATGTAAAAATCAAAACTCTCCATCACTATAACAGTTTTTAAAAAATCTGCAATTCAAACAACAACTGCTACAAGACCTTTTTTCGATACGTTTCTTTCTGTTAAGCCAAAACCAAATTCGTTTCATTAAATCTACCTCCATCTGTTCTTTTGTATTAAGAATACATTAACAGATGTCCATTAAATGTAACTTTGATAACATAAAACAAATACTATGGTGGGAGAATGGCTAATTCTAATATCCCTTTGTAGGTATGTAAATTTACAAGGTTCCAAAACATGTCTGTAAGATGCTTCGGTGCTTTCCTCCCTTTGTAGGTATATAAATTTACAAGGTTCTAAAACTTAATATAATTGTGATACAATAACGATGTTACCTTTGTAGGTATTGTTCCAAAACCTCAAAATATACCTCTGGTAACATTCAGCTGCTATCTAATATCTTATTGTTGGAGTAAAACTTCTATCGTCAGATAATCCGTTACAGCTTTCCGTTTACCTTTTTGGTTTCCCAGGACAACAAATTGACCTTAATAGTATTATAACATAAATAAAGAGAACCCTCCACTAAAGGGAAGGTCCTCTTATGAACTACTTACTTTGATTTAAACTATGCTATTTATTAAATACTCTCTTTCAGCTTGTCCAATATCATTTGATGTGTAATATGTCTCATTTTTTTTAGCGTTATACTTCACGTAACTTATCACATGAGGGGAGAACTTAATGTATTCAGCATCTTTAATCTTTGTATTATTTTTTTTCAAGGGCGAATAATAAAAACCATCCTTCATCCAATAGCAAAAATCTATTCTATTCTCATTTTCGTTTATTTTGGTTATTTTATAATCGAAATGTTCTTTATTCTCGTCTGAGAAAACCGCAAGTATTTTTTCATTATCGTCTGAATTTGTAATGATATATCCATGGATAAAGTCTTTTTCGAAGCTTATGTGCTTTTTTGACTCGGATCCATTTTCCTTAATTTTATAAGAAATCCCATCCAGATGCTGTAGCATAATATCTATTTCTTTTTTGTCACTATATCTTTCTTGGACTTCTTTTTCCCATAAAAATGATTTCTTCTCGTATATTTTTTGTTTTATTATTACAGCAAATCTTATCGTTGCTGGAATTAGCGAAAAAATAAATAAGAATATTATTTGTGCTATATTGTAATCATTTTTATTTTGTATACTGCCAAGATAAATATTTAATGTTTTGCCTATAAATAATAGTGACATACCGACAAAAAAATAATTCTTTGCTTTGTATACATACGCACCATTTCCACTATCATCCCTAAATTCCATTGCAAACATAGGCACACTTATGATCATAAAGGCAATGCCTATCATTTTTAATGCATCGCAAATAAATATTAATACATCCATAATTATATCCTCGAATTATTAAAAAAATAAATTATAAAGATTGCTCTTGCTTCTTTTCGTTAGAAGGTATACTAAGAGTATCTTTCTCTACTGCTTTCTTCTCAGCCAGATCACTCTTTAAGCTATCTTTCGTGAATAATGGTTTGATTCTCTTATCCATATTATCAATATCACTTAAAAGCTTTTTAGCCTGGGCAATATCTTCGGATGTACCATCTTCAAACTCAATAACTTCTTCAAGATATTCTTTTATATGGTCAACATTTCCGGAACGAAGGTCTTTAGCAATATTCTCCACCTGTTCTTCAGGACTACCTACAATGTTGTCCGCATATTCATAAGGATCAAGTTCTTTCATAAATTTATCAATGTTTTCAGCAAGTTCTTGAATATCCATCTCTACTTCCTCCGGTAATTCATCTGAATATATGATTTCTCCGTTTTCAACCTTGAGCTCACCACTTTCAATTTGCTCAAGCAGACGATTAACTTCTGTTAATCTAGCAACCTTAGTAAGAAGTTCCTCTTCTTTAGGGAAAGGCTTTTCTACTTCCTGTTTTGCTATTTCAAGTTCATTTAATGCACTTGAAAGTCTATTCTCTGCATCCGAAAGCTCATCAGCAATCTTTTCAGCCTTGTTTTTAATTCTCTGCATATTTCCTACCGGAGAATTAGATAATTCTACGGTATAGGCATTTTCTCCATGTAATGTCACGTTAAATGTAGTAGTCATAGCATTGAATTTAGCTGTTAGCTTCATACCACAGAACTCACCAACCTTTACATCCATATCCGGTGTCTTAATGTTGCTACACAGTTCTATAAGTGCAAGACCAGCTTCATTTCTATCGGTGTATTCGTTAAAGCCAATCTTAATAGCGAATGGTTCAGATATATTAGTATCAATATCTTCGCCTTTAACGAAATCAAGGCCCTCAATAAGTGAATCATTGTGTGCTAAATCTTTATATTTTTCTAACATTTCAGCTTTGGCTTCTTGATATACAGCTAAATCTTTCTTACAACCATTAATATAATGATTAAGAATATTAATCTTTTTAGGAAGTCTATCTCTGATATCATCCTGGAGATTATAAATATTGTTTTGATAGTTAGATTTCAAAGCTTTAAGTTTTGTGACCGAAACATCAAGGTCCATCTTCTCCTTAATTAAAGGATTTGATGTACATAAAGCTTTAATTTCTGCGTAATTAAGTGCCTGTGCATCCATATCATCAGCTGATCTCATTGGAGATTTACTTGTCATAATCTGTCCAATGAATTTTTGCTTATTTTCAATAAGCTGCCATGAGTATGCATCAAAAGTGTCCTTAGTTGCATACTTGAAAATAGAAATATCATTATTCTGATTACCTTGTCTAATAATTCTACCTTCTCTTTGCTCAATATCAGATGGCCTCCAAGGAACATCAATGTGATGTAAAGCAACTAACTTAGTCTGTACGTTAGTACCGGCTCCCATTTTTTCAGTAGAACCAATTAAGACTCTAACTTCTCCTTTTCTTACCTTTTTAAATAATTCATCCTTTGCAGTATCCGTGGTAGCTTCATGAATGAATCTAATTTCATTGGCCGGAACACCCTTATCCATAAGTTTTCTCTTAATATCGTCATAGACATTAAAATCATACTTCTTATCTTCGCTCCAGAGTCCATCTCCTGGAGTAGCTAAGTCACAGAAAATCAACTGCGTAGACTTTTCACTAGCTGTTTTCTGCCAAATATCAAATACATTATTTACACATACAGAAGTCTTTGACTTATCATCATCCGGCAACATTGGATTCATTAATCTTTGATCCAAAGCAAGTTTTCTACCATCATTAGTTATATTAAGCATATTATCAATAGATGGATCTACCATACCATTTCTTACTCTGGTAGCTCTTTCGGAAATTTCATCAATCATTGCTTTTTGGAAGTCACTTCTTTCACATTCCACAGTAACAAAATTGATATTTTCCGGAACATCAAGATTTAGTTCATCCGAAGTTTTAATATCAGCACTTTCTTTGAATAAAGACATAAGCTCTGGTAAGTTAAAGAACTTGGCAAAACGTGTTTTAGCCTGGTAACCACTTCCCTCTGCTTTAAGCTCCATTTGTGTAACTGTTTCTCCAAAAGTACTTGCCCATGCATCAAAATTATGAAGATTAAGGTCATGCAGCCTTTTGTTTTGAAGGAATCTCATAATAGTATAAAGCTCTGTCATACTATTAGAAATTGGTGTGCCTGTTGCAAATACAACACCTTTACCACCTGTTACTTCATCTAAATACATACATTTATTAAGCATATCTTGCGATCTTTGTGAAGCTCGACTACCAAGACCAGCAACATTCATCTTTGTATAGAATAATAGATTTTTAAATTTGTGACTTTCATCTACATAAAGCTTGTCTATACCAAGCTGCTCAAAAGTAACAACATCATCCTTTGGTGTATCTAAAAGCTTATTAAGTCTTTCTTCCAAGCTCTTTTTTGTACGTTCAAGAGCTTTAATTGTAAGTTTATTCTTACCACTTTCAAGCTTAGCTTCATCCAAAAAAGCTACTACTTCATCAATTTCTTTTCTCATAGCAGCTTCTTGACGCTCTTGAGAGATAGGTATTTTCTCAAATTGTGAGTGACTAATGATAACTGCATCATAATTACCAGTGGCAATTCTAGAACAGAACTCTTTTCTTCTATCTGGCTTTAAATCTTCCTTTGTTGCTACAAGAAGATTCGCATTAGGATATAATCTATAGAAATCATTGCCCCACTGTTCAAGTAAGTGATTAGGAACTACAATCATAGATTTTGTACATAGACCTAATCTCTTTGACTCCATAGCACTAGCTGCCATTTCCCAGGTTTTACCGGCACCAACTACGTGTGCAAGTAAAGTGTTCTGGTCATTAAATAAAGTACGTGCAATCGCATCTTTCTGATGCTTTTTAAGGGTAATTCCATTGGCCATACCATTAAATGTAAGGAAATCTCCGTTAAAATTACGTGCTTTTGTTCTGTTAAATAAAGTATTGTACTTGTTTACAAGATAATCTCTTCTTTCAGGATCAGAAAAAATCCAATCATTGAATTTTTCTTTTAATATCTCTTGTTTTTGAAGTGCAATAGCTGTTTCTTGCTGATTTGTAACATATTTATACGTACCATCAGCATTTTCCACCCTATCTTTTACAACAGAATCCTTAAGATTTAATGAATCATCTAATATCTCTAAAGCATTTTTTCTCTGTGTACCATAAGTAGAAGTTGTAAGAGCATTGCTACATTTTCCACGCACACTCCATTCGTTAGTAACAGGATTCATATCAATGCCAGCTTCGGAAGGAGCGTTCCATTTATCCCTGAACATATAGGATGGCATATTAAATACTTCTCTCATAAATTGTTCATAGTATTTTGGCTCAATCCAGGTAGCACCAAGTCTAACTGAAATTTCAGAAGCTTTTAATTTTTCCGGTTGAACCTTTTCAAGTTCAAGCTTGTTTACTTCAAGACCACTAACTCCTTCAGCAATTAAAGCATCAACTCTTTCTAACTTAGTAACTACATCTCCAGATAAGTATTCTTCTGCTGTTTCATACTTATTTTCTGATGGATTAAAGAACACATATCCTTTAAGGTCATTTAAAACTTCTTCTTCGGTCTTTCCTACAAGTGAAGAAATGTTAGCCAGGTCAACTCTACCAACTTGGTTTAAAGTAACTCCAAGTGCATCTATTGAACTTTCGCAATGCCTAATATCAATAGTAGGCTTTACAGTTCGCTTTGTGAAAATATCAGCTTTGCCGACAAATTCTCTATCTTCGTTGTATTTTTCAAGTGAACAAAGAAGAGGTAATGATGAATCATCTCCAAATACTTTACGATTAGTTCTTGAATTAATACGTTTATACTTTTTAACAAAGTTATCATATAAACTATTAAGTTTGTTCTGCTTATAACTTAATTCTTCATCTGTTAAATCTTCACGAAGCTGTGAATTTAATAAATCACGTACTGAATCTCGAATTTCAATAAGAGCTTTCACTCTTTCTACATTCTCAGGTTTATCTTCAAACTTAGTTATAACATTATCCATCTTAATATATACATCATCACCAACTAAAGTATATGAATATGGTGGAATGTCTATATTATTATCAATGGACTCATTTCTTGTATTATTAGCAAGATTTACAAGTGATTTATCAATGTGACCATTGATAGAATTAACAACAATATTTCGTAGCTGTGCATCTAAAGGAATTATAGGATTAGCTTTACAGGTAGATTGTGGACCATAAGGACCACTAACCATTTCCATTGTTCCACAGATCATCTCTGGATGCTCTACAAAATAACTATTCATTTCAATGCCATTACTATCAGCTGATGTTCTTACCCAAGAAGGGATATTATTTTCATCTAATGTAATTGGCTCGTCTTTCTTCTGTAAAAAGATGATATCTGATGTAACTAATGTACCGGCAGCATCTCTAAATGCAGTATTTGGAAGTCTAATTGCTCCAACAAGGTCTGCTCTTTCAGCAAGATATCTTCTTACATTTTCAGACTCTTTATCAAGTGTTCCTTTACTTGTAATAAAGGCAACAATGCCACCTGGACGTACTTTATCGAGGGTTTTCGCAAAGAAATAATCGTGAATAAGGAAGTTTTCTTTGTTATATTCTCTGTCATTTACCTTAAAATCTCCAAATGGAACATTACCAATAGCCACATCAAAGCTATCATTTGTAAATGAAGTTTTTTCATAACCACTATTAATAATAGTATTACCAGGATATAACTGTGTTGCAATTCTTGAAGAAATAGAATCTAACTCTACACCTGTTACATTAGTAGTACCACGTAAGTTATTTGGCATAACACCAAAAAAGTTACCGACACCACAAGAAGGTTCAAGAATTGAACCACCTTCAAATCCCATCTTTTCGAGTGCTGAGTAAATATTTCTTATAATAGTAGGACTTGTATAGAAGGCATCTAAGGTTGATCTTCTAGCAGCTGCATATTCTTCATCTGTTAAGAGTTCTTTAAGAACTCTGGTTCTTTCTGTTTCTCCATTTCTATCATCAAATGCATCAGCAAGACCACCCCATCCTACATATCGAGATAATATTTCCTGTTCAGCCGGTGTAGCACTTCTGCTTTCAGCTTCAATTTCTTTTAATGTACGAATAGCAGCCACATTATTATTAAATCTTTCGCTAGGTGTACCATCTGCAAAAGTATCATTAGTAATATGATAGTTTTCTGCTTTAATAAAAGTTCTTGCTTCTGTTGGAAGTGAAGCTTCAATCTCTAAATCATGAGAAAGCTTTGCTTCATCAATTTCAGCCATTTCTTGTACGTGAGCAATTTCCTGTTCTACAACATAGTTTTCGCCCATTTCCATAGCTTCATCAAGCATACCAGTAACAAATAAATAATTGTCAGACTCAGCTGAATCAGTTACACCATAAGTGTTATCTTCAAGCTTATCTATCCATATAAAGCTGTTCTCTGCATACTTATATGCCCACTGCGTGGCATTTCCATTTTCATCGTCAGCATCGTGTACTATGTGCCACTCGTCCATTTCTTCTTGTGAATTAGCTTCACGATACTCTTCTACTTGCTTTGCGACTAAAGAAGGTTCTGTATCGTGATTTCTTGCAACCTCATCCACAATAGCTTCAACGATTTCTACTGACTCTCCAAGTTCAATAAAATCGTTATCTAAAAGCTCTGTAACATAATCTGACTTCTCTACGATATCGGCAATTTCTTTCTCCGTAACATCAAGAGAATTAACAAAGCTCTGTACTTTATCGAAACCAATGATTTCTTCCTTGTTTTCTTTATCAAACAAAAGAACAGTACCAAAAGCATCATTCCAAAGCTGATACTTATCTTCCCATGCAGCATCTTTTTCAGATAAATCAATTTTCAGGTCATTTACCTGTGTTTCTGCAAGAGAAACCTTGTCACGAAGATTCTCCTCATATGTTCTTATTTCTGCTCCTGGTTCTGGAATGTGTTTCCAATTCATATTAGTTAGTGAACCAAGGCCAGCTCCAATAAGAGAAAAAGTATCACTCATATCTGATGGATCAAGATTTTCAAAATCCACCATAAACGAATCAGCGCTTGTAATTCGCCAATTCTTTCCATCTAAACTAATACAATCTCCAACCACAAGGTCATAAGGAGAAGTTTTTTGAATAAATCCATTACGTGCAGCTTCTATCTCAGCTTCAGCAACGGAATCTACTTTTTCATAAAAATCATCTAATGATTCTTGTGGTAATACTTCCTTTAACTCTCCAGGAAGTCTAAAATCATTTATGACTTCAAACATAACTTCATTTATTTTCCTGTCGGTGTAATCAAGTACTCCACCATCAACTAAATGATAGTCATTGTCATAAATAGAAAAATCAAAACCTTCAGTTCCTTCGTGAAGTTCAATATATGAATCACCATAGGCTACTACCATTCTATCTACAGAAGAATAATCTATGACATTATTGCGTAAATGTTCAAGATATTCGTTTGCCTTTTCTTCTGAATTAAAGATAATGGATTCTCCATTACTATCTTTGATATAGTCTTTTTTTGTATAATCCCATATCTGATACTCCGGTTCTTCTCCCATAAAAGCAACCAATGCATCATCTTTAGACATTAAAACAACATAATCAAATTCAGTAGAATCATTCGCTATTTCTTCTACAATATCTTCTTTAAATACATTTGAAGAAATTTGATTGAAGAAATCTACAAAAGTATCTGGATCAAAATCTTCATATACATATTCGCCATCCTCATTACGTGGATTGTGATCTATAGTAGTAAAAGTATAAATACGTTCTATATAATTACGGTCTGGTAATATTTCTTTTGCTTTTGCATGGTCTGCAAAATGCATACCCATATCATAAGAACTTTCATTACGTAAAATACTATTAGCAATAACAAATTTTACAGTATCTTCGCTATGCTTACTAAGTACGTTATCAAGAGCTTCTTGAGGTATAGGTGTACCCTTATAAGCTTGATATAAATCTTCAAAATCGTTAGCACAAGCTCTGTACATATCAATTTTAAGATTTAATTGTGCTCTTTCAAAAGCAGCTCTCTGTTTTTCAGCTTTATATTCATTAAAAGCTTCAATACCTTCGGCATTAAGATATTTGCCCTCTTTTACAAGAGTGCTAATACGTTTCTCTACAGCATTCCAATTAAGCATTACTTCTGCATAAGGATGGCCATAACCCCCTTTTGCAAGTTCAATGCCTTTTCCATCGTGGTTATTATGAGAATCATCAGCTCCAGGTAGTCCACCAGAACCACCACCGGTGCCATATTCATGCTTAAGAAATTCTACATTCTCTTTCTTGTCATGTTCTTCAAGAAAATGCTCATAAATACGGAATTTTCCTTCTGAAAAACCACTTCCCTTTGATAATGCATAATCAATCTCGTCCTGTGTTATAAAATCAGCTTTAATCTCATTTACATTATCTTTTAATGGGTAATTAACCTTTTCTGTGTCTAAATCTGCGATTTCATTAAGCAAATACTCTGGACTTTTAAGATATTTCCATTTAAGTGTAGCTTCGCCACTATCTAATCTATTTTTTGCGTCACTAATAAGACCAGCAATACGATTTCTGCCTTCGTGAGTTGCTAATGCGTTGTTTAAGGATTCAATACTGTCAGGATAATTAGCACCACTAACCAAATCTTCAATATTTTCACCCATTCCATCTCTAAAGAAGAAATAAATCTGGGATGATAATCTGTTTATTTCAGAAGGTTCAACTAAATATGCTTCAGAGCTGCTTAAATAATCTCCATTTTCAATGAGATTTCTTATGCCATGCTCTATTTCTTCCCAAGAAAGTTCTGAAACAGGTGTTTCAAGTGCTGTTGCACCATAACCTAGCTTCATTCCCTCTTCATTAAACCATACTGATACCGGATTTCCATCAAAAGTAAAGCCTTTTCCGGTTGTCTGGTATTCTGCTTTAAGAAAATCAATCATTTCTGATGGATTTTTGTGTGCTGAATATTTTGCATATATCCTAGATCTGCTGTTTTCGTTACCACCACCAGACCTAAGAATTATATCCATCTGTTCATCTGTAATGCCAAAAGTAGTAGGCTTTTCTTCGTGAGAATGTGTGCCATTAGCCATAATGCTACCAATCTGCTCTACCTCTGGTATAGCAAAAAGACTTAATTGTTCCCATTTAGGCTCGGCACCATTATATTCTAAACGTAAACCATTTCGTGAAGCACGATCTCTTCCACTTGATTCTGTACTTGATTGTATCTCTGTACCCAAAGCATCTGGTCCTTCGCTTTGAGTTGTTCGTTCACTCCTTCCTTCGAGAGAAGTTCCTTCATTAATGTTTCCATTCTCTCCTCTGCTTGTGTCTGCACTTCTATCAAGTGCTGATGAAGAGTGTGTCTGCATCTCATCTTCGTATGCATTACCGGTCTGTGTTCCTGTAGGAAGTTCAATCTCGCTAGACCGAATTTCGTTATCTTCTCCTCTGATTGATTCTCCATCACTAGATTCGGATAATAATAATCCCCTATTTTCTGATATGTTAGTTCTACTGTCTGGTTCTCCATTTTCATTCTCCTTTTCTCTTTTATTTGCTGCATAATCTATAAATTCATCATAAACATCATGTTTTCTGCCCCAAATTGCATCAATTCCTATTTCCTGGATGTGTGCAAGGTCATATTCATTAACTAAAGCACCAATTTCAGACAAAACATCGTATGAAAGTTGCTGATTAATAGCACCTACTTCTTCAATGACATCCAAGAAATTATTGGCTTCTGAAAATGTAGGATAATCTTCTAATGTAGGGTTAAGGCCCATTCTTGATAGAATTGAATATTCTACAGACTCAGCTATAAATTGCTTTTCATCGTCTGCCATTCCATCAAGAGCTTCTTCGTTCTCTAAAAAATAATTAGAAACAGCATAATTTGCATATTCTTTTACTTGTGAACGGAAATCAGCAGAACTAT
This sequence comes from Treponema sp., assembly GCA_045597485.1. Classification (GTDB taxonomy): domain Bacteria; phylum Spirochaetota; class Spirochaetia; order Treponematales; family Treponemataceae; genus Treponema_D. The sequence continues at coordinate 51,831 of JAZLKI010000073.1, read as the reverse complement.
CAACCTCTGCATCAGGATATAAAAAGCTTAGTCTATCTAAAATTGCAGTATTGTGACGCTCCTGGGCAATCCAAGCTACCGGTTTATGTCCATTTCTTGTATTATCATGTATTTCAGCTACATCCTTTGCTTCAAATACATAATGTAATTTATTTGAAGTTGCATCAAAAAGGGCAATACCCTTTGTTCCAGCTTTTACTCTACATTCTTGTACATTGTTCCAATGCTCATAAGAAGCAACAAAGTTAGGATTAGACCTTTGTGCCTGGATCATAACCTGGTTATCAAATGTATAAGAAGAAAATTTAGAAGCTTGTCTAAGGAAACTTGACCAAGAAACTGCGTTACTTGTCATTGTTTCAAGCTTAGTATTATATAAATTTTGTGCTTGTTCATACGTTATAGCCATTTATCTACTCCCTTTTTATTTATAAAACTTGTTCTTTATTAAGACCTGGCTTAGTCGGAGCATCCTTCTCAGCTGCTTTCTTCTCTGCTAGGTCACTCTTTAAGCTATCCTTAGAAAAGCTAGGTTTATGAACAGATTCTAAGAATTGTTCTTTGTCTTTTACTATATCAAGTAAAGTGTTTCTCACATTATCTAAATATTCATCTACTGTTCCATGATTCAAATACCAAGAAGATGTGGAATCAAATTCAAAAATTACTTTTTCACCAATATACTTGTCATTTAGATCATGATAATTATCTTCGCAAACTTGCTTTAGATAAGAACAGGCAGAATCATATTTTTCCTCGGTAGTAAGGTCTAATATGAATACTGTTTCAGAATCTATACCAATTTCATCACATATACGATAAGAAGGAATAGGTTGGCAAATGGACTTCCATTCTAATTCATGTAGTTTATCTGAAAACAACTTACTAATAGCATCTTTATTAATTCGTGTAAGGGAACGCTCATCTTCTGCATATCCATAACGTTCATCCTGTAATTCATCCAAGCTTTTGCATGAATTAATTTTAGAACGATATTCTTCGATATTTATCTCTTTTTCAATGTACCCTACAGCTTTATCAAAATCGTCATATGATAATATGTATTTATCATTATCTAAAATAGACTGATTATCTCTGGTGTATATCATTACTCCATATCCATCATCATGCCTTTGTTGTCTGAAAGTGAAATGGTCTGCATCTTCTCCAGCTTGAGCAACAAATAAAAATTCGTTATAGCCATTTTTCCAATTATAATCACTTTCAAGGATAGTAATATAATCAAAAACACTTGCATCAAGTTTTATCTTATCCATTGTTGTTCCTCACTTATAAGCTTTGTTCTATATTATTACTATGAGAAGATGGTCTATCTTTCTCATTTTCCTTTTTCTTGACTAAATCAGCCTTTAAAGAATCTTTTGTAAATGAAGGCTTTTCTACTTCCAATGCTTCTTTTCTATTAATCAGCTGATTATATACAAAACAAGATTTAATATGAGGTCTATCTATGTCCTTCTCACAAAATTCAAGATTATTAATGATAGAATCATATTTCTTATCATCTAGTTTTTCTTTATATTCTTTTAATAACTGTTCTTTTGAATCTACCCCATAATCATAGAAAACTTCTGTTAAATCATTTAGCAGCTCTGTATCTGTATAATTCTTTTCAAAATCATGTAGATAATCACAAAGAGTATCTTCGAGATGTTCAAGAGAATTTAATTGGTCTGTAAAAAATTCTCTTGCCGGATCATCAAAATCTGTTTCTTCTACAAGCTGTGTAAGATTTTCTACAGAACTATGTACTGATTGAATAATAGGATCTATCATTTCGCCCTGTAATAGTTCATCTGCAACTTCGCTTTTATCCCATCCAAAACCTGTGACTTCTACAACTTTATCTGCTAATTTATTTACATCTTCCCAATATGGCATCCTATTTTTAAAACTAAAAATTGATTCTTTAACACCATCCCCAGAACCAAGATATTGTTTATAAAAATTAATATCCAAATTCTTTGTTATCTTGTTAAGGTCCTTAATAAAATGCTTATTGACCATAACATCTTTAAAACCTCCATCTCTGGGTTCTAAAGCATCAGAAATTAAGTAAATATTATCTTTTGATGTAGAATGAACGAGGTCCATATCCCACATATCATCTTTTGATACACCAAGTGTAAGTCTTACATATGGCTCATCATCCCAAGGCTTTAATTTGACTTCATTCATATAATCTTGCTTTGAAAGATTATTAAACTCTGCTATAGCTTCTTCGCAGCTATCGAAATACTTGATGTTATCTGGTATATTCTCTGATAAATCTTTAATTACATAGTATTTTGGCTCAGTTATCTCACTGTGATTAGCAATATAATCAAGACATTCCTTGTATGATTTACTTTCAAAAGTGATTTCATCATTACCAAATCTCTCGCTATCGCTCTTAACAACGTATGAATTGCTTGTTTTTTCGATTCTAGGATTCTTCTCTGTCATTTTAAGTACCTCTTATAATGAAAAATCTGTTTTTTTCTGTTCTAACTTAGGTTCTGTAGCTTCTTTTTCTATAGATTTCTTGTCTATTAGATCATTTTTAAGACTATCCTTGGTAAATTCCGGTTTTTCAATGGAATTTTTAGTGTTAGGTAATAAATCTTCTCTCCAAATTTCTCCATCTAACATTTCACAAGGTTCATCAAGAAGATATTTCACGCAGTTCTCCAGGTTCTTAAAATCTTCCATCCACATATCACCGGTTTCATTAGCAATACCGGTATATGTACCATCAGCATTTTCTATAAAGAAATTCCCATATCGTTCGCACTTACCATTTTTAGAAAATTCATATAGCATTGCTTGAAGTTCTAAGTTAGATAATGCTTCGATGTTATTATCCAGGGCAATATCTTCTATATGAAAGAAGTTTGGCAATTCAGTAAAACCATAGCTATCAACCATAAAAGCCTTTTTTGTAAATGGTGATTCGGATTGAATTACCACATCACTTGTAGATAGACTATGCCCTAAAAAACCTTCGTGGTGTTCTCTGTTGTACTCAGCAAAAACAGCGTTTAAATCTTCTATTCTTTCAATGATTCCGACCAATTCATATCGGTCTTTTGTAATATCACTTAATGTATCTATAAGTCCATATGTTTTAAGGTTTTTTGAACTTTCAAAACCATATTCATGCTGAAATTCATCTTTCAGCTGATATATGGCTGTATAATTCGAGTTATTATAGTTGTTAATGAGTAAATCTTCATTCTCTGGTCTGTTATATACTTCTTTTGCTTTTTCCATAAGAAAGAAAAAGCTTTTTTCGTCTAAATCGTTGGAATGAATTGCTTGATCAAACATTTTTGCATCCTTAATGATGCTATCAAGCTTTTGATTGATTTCATCTTTAGATAAATCAATAGATTGCTCTTTATTAAGAGCATTAAAGATTTCTTGCTTCTGGTTAGAAGATAATTTGGATAAAATCTCTTCTGTTTCCATGTTATTAATAAACATACTCATTGGTAAATCTCCTTCCATCTTGAGATCTGATAAAAATTATAGTGATTGTTCTTGTTTCTTTTCGATAGCTGGTTTAACCGGAGCATCCTTCTCGGCTGCTTTCTTTTCTGCTAGGTCATTTTTTAAGCTATCTTTCGTGAATATAGGTTTTTCCCTCTTCTTAAATGCATAATTCTGGCCAAAAGCCTTGCTAAAATCCTTCGCTACTTCTTCTGGTGTAAACTTTAGTGTTCCTGGCTTAGGAACTAAAGAACCATACTCAGCAGATAATTTCTGACACAAAAACATATTGTTTTTTTCGTCATAGGCTTGAATCTTGTAGTCCATTCCGTTATGGAGCATATGAACTCCAATAACTGATTTTTCATCAAATGTCTGCATTTTCTACCTCTTTCATACTCTCGTTATCAATTAATTTTTCATAACAATCCGGACATAAAAGCATCGTAGAACCGGCTGAGCCGAAAATAAACTTATCTTTCATCTTACAGTTGCAAAATGCACACTTATCTTCCAGATCGCTCTTTATTTGTTCTATATATGCTTTTTTTCTTTTCTTTTTTAATGTCATATCTAGTTTTTTTGTACATAAAACCCACTTAAGGATATTGTCCAAAAGTGGGTATATGTAAACACTATCATAGTGAGAATGAATCCTTGGACTTGCCAGGTTCATTCTGCGTTACTTGTTGCTTATTACTTTGTTCTTTTTGCATTGATTCCCTTGAAAACATTAGTTTAGGCTTCTCAACATTAGAACCAAGATACGAATCTTTTCGTTCAAGCTTATCTCTGTTCTGACTAACATCAACAATAGAAGGCTTAACTGCTTCTCCACCCATTAATGGGTTCGCAGCTGCGAGTAATGGATTATCTCTGCCGGCAAAATATGTTTCCTGTGCAATAGGATTTATCCATTGTCCTCTATCTATCTGTTTTTCTACTTCTGCTTGGATGTAAGAAGTAAATGTAGGCATCTGTCTTGCCTGTTGTGTTGTAGGTGTAGTAATAGAACCTTGCTCAATGGCTGTTTTATAATCAGAAACATCAAAGTTTCTAACATCACGCATATTTGCAACATCAACATTAAATGCCTTAGACATATCTGTACCAAGTAAATCTGCTGATGATAAATCTGCTTGAAAGAAATCTGTTCCTACTACGTTTGTTTCTGTAAGGTTTGCAAAAAGCATACTTGATTTAAACATATTGGAACGAGATATATTTGCGTGTTTGAATGTAGCAAAATGAAACTCAGTTAGTGAACAATCGCAATTTCTCATTGATGTACCTTCAAAAATAGCTCTGTTACCATTAAAAGCTGTCATATGACTATTATCAAGTACTGCTCTTTCAAAGTTGGCACCTGTTGCAATAACTGAATACATATCTGAATTAGTAAGATTGGCACCACTTAAATCAGACATAAACAGAACAACACTATCAAGCTTAGCTTCGGATAGAATAGCATTTTTAAAGTTACACTCAGCTGCATTACTATCGTGAAGATATACACCTGTTAAATCAGCAAATGCAAAGTTACATCCGACAATATCTGTTTTATCCATATTACAACCAGATAAATTTGCGTTCTCAAAAATAGCACCATCAAGTCTTTTATTAATAAGGCTTAAGTTAGATAAATCACAATCTGTAAAATCAGCTCTTTCGCCACGTGGATCATGATTAAGATATAACTCATGCTTATAACAAATATCATCTACTTCGCTTTTTGTTAAAGTTCTCACTATTTTTCTCTCCTTTCTGTATTATTATGAGATTTATCTTGAGCTTTTCGCTCTTTTGCATCTTTTACAGCTTTATCATGCTGCAAAGATTCTCTTGTAAATAATAACTTGTTTCCACCCTTTAACTCATTACCAGGTACTAATTGCATTTCTTCTATATTAAAGCCAAGTACGTGATCTGCTAAAATTTCATCCGGAGCAACATCATTTATATTTATTTCATGTACCATATCCGAAAGTTCATCAGCATCTTTTCCGTCAGTTGGAATACAAATAACTTCATGAATAGATGATGGTAAAATGAAAAAATCATCACCAAAGCGATCTGCTAACTGTTCTTTTACTGTTTCAGATAATAAGACTACTGAACCATTTACATTGCTTTTTGATGTAACAATAATCTGCGTATCATCACGCATCTCGTCTGGTAAATCTTCGATATTTACATCATATATTTCAGCTAACATTTCATTTAATGGTTTTATAACCGGTTCAAGTACAGTATCTATATTGTTTATAGCAATTTTATGAAGTTCCTCTACGCTAATGCCCCATGTTTCTAGCATAGAATCATTAATTGTGAATCTTTTAGCATCTTCCTTATCTTCAATTACATAATAAACACATAAATCATCAGCAACCTTAGTGAATGGGTTCCTTTTATATGCTTCATTAAAGGCATTGTCAGCAAACATTATTGGTATAATATGATCTATAACATCATAAAAATCTAATAATGAAAGACTTATTTTAGAATCAATTCCAAGTTCGTTTTGATATCGGTATATAATATCGTCTGCTATTTCTCCAATATCTTTTCCTTCCAAGTAATCATCGTAATAGTCATTTAAAAAGATATTTGTCGCTATGTTTTCGCCTTCTGGTAAGAAAGATATTGAAAACACCCTTCCATAGGGTGCTTTCATATCTTTACAAATAATTATACTTTCATCCAAATCTTCGCTACGAATCTGTGAAAATATTTCCTTGGCAAAACCTTTTAAGCTTTGCATATAGTTTATTCCTCCTCGGCCTTAAGCTTCTCAGCATAAGCACTTAATCTTGCTTTTTGTGCTTCGTCAGAAGGACCTTCGATAGCTTCAACAAACATTTCTGAACCATCCTCTAACTTTAAGATATAGTCAAAATCCTTTGCCATAATATTTTCCTCACTTTCTTATAAATTGAGATTGAATTTTTATTAAATAGACTGCTCTCTATTCTTTGTAGGTGATTTAGGAGCATCCTTTTCAGCTGCATCTTTCTCTTTCTTATCACTTGCAAGTGATTCCTTGGTGAACTGTAAAGACTTTTCAGCCTTATCAGCTCTTACAATTTCACGATTAACTTCATCATATTTATATACATGATCTGATAATCTATCCTGTGGTGCAACCTGTGTTGCATTTACTTCCTGAACCATTGATTCAAGGTCCTTAATGTCCATACCAGCTGATTCTGGGACAATAAGTACTTCATGAATAGATGATGGCAATATGAAGAAATCTTCTCCAAATTTCTCTGCGATTTCATCCATAATCTTTTCATCAAGAAGTGCTGCAGCACCATTAAGCTTTGATTCATTTGATAGTACATACATTTTTTCTTCTGATGGAAGCATTTCATCAAGCATTGCTCTTGCAGCTTCTTCATTACCACCTGTCATTTCCATCATTTGTGGAAGCATCATATCTGCCATAACCTCGGTCATTGACTTAAATGTAGATGGTGTAAGTGCTTCTATATTTTCAAGTGCTGTTTCGTGAAGTGTTTCCTGGTCAACACCCCATGTGTCCATAAGCTGATTTGTAACAGGAACACTAGCTGAACCCTGTTCGTCTGTGCCTAATAAAATGCAATAAGTTACAGCTAAATCATCCATTAACTGATGAGGTCTGTTTGCTAATAATTCAGAATTATCCTCTGTACCAAGAAGTCTTGTAGAAAGCTTATCCTTAACATTTTCCCAATTAGTAATAGAATTAATGTCAAAATTCTGTGATACTTCATGCTCTACTCTTGTATCTGCAATTCGATTCATAATGGTATCTATGTCCTGTCCATTCTGATAATCCTCGTAAAAGCTATTTAGATAAATAGTAGGTGAGATATTACTGTCAGGACTTAAAATTGTAAGTCCATCTAATGTTTCATTATTCTTTGTCACCTCATTAATCTTAATGTCACACTCTGCATACTTTGGTGGTAATACTTCCTTAATGTTTTCCTCGATATAAGTTTTAAATTCTGCGTAATTCATTGTTTTAATAACTCCTTCCATCTTGAGTTTAGATAAATAATTATAATGATTGTTCTTGTTTCTTTTCGTTAGCTGGTTTAACCGGAGCATCCTTCTCGGCTGCTTTCTTCTCGGCCAGATCACTCTTTAAGCTATCCTTAGAAAAGCTAGGTCCTTTTTTCTCTTCTTTTCCGCTAAAAATTTCTTCTGCTTCAGCGACAAGTTCTTCCATTTTAGCTTCAGCTTTAACAAAAGACTTATTTTCAAAAGTTCCTTTTTCAAAAAATTCTTTTGAAGGTGGTTCGATATTCCTATTTTGTTCTACTGCTTCAAGAACAGCGTTGCTAACTTCTTCTCTAAAAGAATTATCTGGAAAAGCAATATCTTTCCATTTGTCATCTACTGTTTTGTATGATGGCATTGCTACAAATAATTCTTTTTTACTATTTTCACGAACCATAAGATTCTCAATAACAAAATTGTCATTAAGAACCACACTAGCGACACCCTTAAGTGTTGAACCATTACTAATTGCTTTGGCACTTACACTAAGCTTTGGTTTATCATTCATTTCTGGTGTTGTGAATGAAGCTCTACCTTCAGGACTTTCTGTCGCTTGATTATAGGTATTTAATATATCCTCATATAAAGCTGCTCTTAATTCTTTAGTTATAGGATGTGCAACATCTTTGTAATCAACATTTCCATCTTTATCCTTTGTTTGCATCCTTGGCATAGCAACAAAAGGACCGGTCTTACCATTGTAAATAGAAATATTTCTTACAATAAATGCGTTGTCAAACTTAACTGTTGCAAATCCAAGAAGCTTCTCGTTATCGGTTTTCTTAACAAGGTTTGCGGATATTTCATAACCCATATCTTTTATATCCTCCTTTCTTTAAAATTATATTGATGGAGCATTGCTCCACGAATACCTACTCTCCTATTTTCTTTGAGAACTCTCTACAAACGAGCTTCTTACATCCATGTGTGTTTGAATCTGTGAAATTTGTTTCATAACAATAGGCACCAAAAAAGTCGGAATAAGAAAGATCGCTGTTACTAAAATCCACATTAATAAGACACGCACCTTTAAAGGACGCATCTTTACATATAGCTCCATTAAAATTAGCATTGTCCAGAGAAGCATTTTGAAAATTGCAATGAGATAAATCTGTTTTGTTCTTTACTTCTGAAAAAGTAGCATCATAGCTGATACTGTCAGTAAAAATGGCATTCATTAGAATTGCATTAAGAAAGACAGCTTCTACCAGGATAGAACCTGAGAAGTTAGCTTTCATAAGATTTGCACCGGTAAAATCTGAACCGGTAAGATTTGCCTGGGAAAAATTAGTACCTTCGCATTTCGTTTGTGAAAAATTGCAATGCACTAATGATGCATTACTAAAATCCTTGTCAGACAAGTCCATGCGATAGAAATCTACAGAATTAAGTACAATCTTCTCTCCAGACTTTAATATCTCGTTTAATTCATTTTCCGTTATGGATTTTAATGTAGACATTCCATTCTCCTTCCATCTTGAGAACAAATAAAAAAATAAAAGAGTAAGTAGCTTCTACTTACCCTTTTATTATATCATAAATTGTTTTAATTGTGTGTAATATTCGCACAATTATTTTAATTGATTGAATATTTGCGTGAACAGAATTTTAATTTCCATTACCAGTCGAATTATGATGACCTTTGCGAGGTACTTCTACAAGGTTCTAAAACACAACGAACAAGACTATCGCCCTTTGTAGGTAATACATACCTCTGGCAACATTCAGCTGCTATCTAATATCTTATTGTCAGAGCAAAGCTCCTATCGTCAGATACTCCGTCACAGCTTTCCATATGCCTTTTTGCTTTCGCCGGACAACAAATTGACCTTGAATATATTATAGCATAAATCATGGACAATTTGGCCAAGATTTACTTAACATCACTTGATAGATATACTTTTACTCTCTCAAAGTATGAATGTCTAAATAATTCATACTTATTAGCTTTAACATATTTGAGAAGTTCGCTTTTATCAATGTGTTCAACAATGGGAGCTGATACATATAAAGAAGGTTTATCATTAACCTCAAAATCGTTGTCGCAAACAATATACATGAATTGCCAATTTTCATCATGTGAATTGCCTTCTTCCAGGCAATATTTTATAGCATCAATCTCATCAATGTTGTCTGTAATAAACTCTATAAATTCATTTTTTTGTTTATAATCAAAAACCATTGGTTCAATCATATCTTTTTTTAATCTTCCTCTACTTCTTCTTCCATAGGAACTAAATAAAGCTCATTGTCCCAAAACTCTGTACGAATAACATCATAATAGAATTGAGTTAGATCAAGTTCATTCTCTTCACAATACTGTGCAGCTGATATGATTGTTCCAATTTTTACAGTTTCACCATTAGAATTTTCACCTTCTCTATAATCAATTACTACATAAATAGGAAGGTCCATATAATATGTATCAATGATAGGCTGCTTTGGTTTCTTTAACTCAACATCCGGATTATCGTATAAATCCTTTGGTTTAACATTGTCCTCTTCTATTTGGTCTAGTATAGCCATAGCTTTGTCAAAATCTGTCACAATATATCCGGCAAATCCACCAATATACTGAGAAGGTTCGCTATTTATGATGTAACTTGGTTTAGGCATAGCTGAAAACATTTTTCCATTAGCATCTACCCAAAAAGAAGAAGTGATAACTAAATAATCTTCTGTACCCTCTTCGCCTTCCTCTATAGTTACATCACTTTGATATGTTAATTCATTATCCTTGACTGGATCATCAAATTCGTTGTGAGGTGGTTCCGGTTCTGGCTCCGGTTCAACCACTTCTTCCTCTACCTTATTAATAGCAATATTCTCTGAAATAGAACTCATATTTACTTTATTTTCAGAGATTGAAAAATTTACTGCGTTGTTAAACCCCACTTCATTTGACCATAAACCTTTTTTTTCTGCTTTTGCATTTTCTTCAACAATAGCAAAGTACTCAGAATATCTTACGTTTGGCTCGAAAACACATACTTGTGCATAACCTTCCTGGAGAATGTATGCATTAAGCATTGTTTCTTTATCAGATAAATAAACATATGCAAGTGTTCTATCGTAAATATCTAATCTCTTCTCATCATATTCAAGATAAACCTTTTCATCGGATAGAAGGTTCTTAAGCCATTGAGAAGCAATAGCACCTTCGTCAGTATTCTTTTTATAGTCCGGATGAACTGACTCCGGAGCATTAATACCAATTAAACGTACCTTGACATGATCCCCATCAATATTTACAACAAGAGTATCAGCATCAACAACCTTAACAATTTCATATGGTCCATATACCGGTATTTCTACAACAGGTTCAGGTATTGGTTGTCTAAACCAAGGGAGCTGATATTCACGTGGGAGCTTTGGCTGAATCTCAAAATAAATACCAATAAGAAGAACTAACGCAGCTACAATTCCTAAAGAAATTGTTATTTTCTTACGTGTTTTCTTCTCTTGTTCAGTAAGCTCTCTATATTCATATTCTACTTTAGGTTTCTTATCCTTTTTAGATTTTTCCTTCTTTTGAAACATCTCTTCCGCTTCAGCTTCTTCAGAATCCTCAAGTTCTTCATTATCAGCTTCTACTTCTTCAATTTCTTCATTAAATTCATTCCAATCACTCATTACTTGCAATTCTCCTTTTCTCTTTTATATCTAATGATTGTACTTTTACTAATACCGGTCACACGCACAACTTCTGAAATGGGCATTTCGTTTAATAACGAAAATGCATGTTCAAGTTGTGGTATGCTATATTTCTTTGGTCTACCTTCTTTTAGTTTTCCAGATGCACGTGCTATTGCTTTACCCTCGGAGGTTCTTTCGATAATCATATTACGTTCAAACTCTGCAAAAGCTAGAAATATTTGCATAATAAGTTTTCCGGTAGGTGTATTATTTATCTCTCCCATATTTAAAATATGAACACTAATACCTTGTTCTAATAAATCTTGGATTAGTTTAGCACCCTCGATAGAACTCCTGGCAAAACGATCTAATTTAGTTACGATAAGTTTATCTCCACTCTTAATATCATTTAGCAGCTTATCAAACTCAGGTCTACTTCGTTTTGTTCCGGTATAAGCATCTTTATAAATCTTCTTTGCACCATTTTCCTTTAATAATTGTTCCTGTGCCTTTAAACTGTTTCCATCTTTAGCTTGTTTTTTTGTTGATACCCTAGCATAACCATAAATCATCATATTTTCCTTTCTAAAAAAGCTCTGTATGCGTTTTTTAGAGATTTTTTTCGATAAATCCTACCTAAAAACCTCAAAAAATTCAAAAATTTAAGCCATTATTTATGACACTAAGTTATGACACTTTAAGAATACCAAAAATAAGGGATTTGTCTATTTTGGAAAAATACACAAAAGTTCATAAATTGCATTGTGTCATAAGTCTTAGGTTTTGACACCAAATTAATCAATCTCTTTTTCATTAATTGTATATTTTTCTTTGTCCGGATCACGATTAAGAATAGAATGATATAAAAATATTGATTCCACTCTTCTATTATCATCAAAAGTAACAACCAGGATTGCAGAACCATTTTTATATATTCTACTTTGATAGGTTATAACAGGAAGATTCATTTCCTTAATCATTTTATTAGAAAAATTTTTATTACTTACAATCCCATAACCATATTTTCTTATAACATCATCTTCTGTCATACTTGTATCAAGTCCTGCTATTGAAACTAAATCTGTATTAGTATCACAAGAACTTTCTCTTGCAACACCGATTGCATTGACAAGTTCACTTGTAGGAAAGACTTGAAGATGCATACCATTTAAATAATTACTCTCATTATTTTCATTTAAAAAGTAACTATCTCCTTCAAAAATCTGCGTTTTATTAAAGATACTATAACCCATAACAATACCTTTTTTATATTCTTCCGGTATATCGTCTATATAAAAAGGTAACTTATAAAGCTTTCCAGATATTTTAATAAAATTATAATTTACTTTACCTTTATCCGTTGCAGAGCATACATAAGCATCAGCGTTTTTACAAGAAGCATAATATGTTAGCCAAGCATTATTATTAGCCAGGTGTAGACCATTTATATTAACCGGAACTTGCGAATAATCATACTCTACTATTAGTTCTGTTGGAACAGAAGGTTTTACATCTTCATTTGATTCATCGAAATCAGAAGCAAAATCCCAATAATCTTCTATAGGTTCTTCCTGGATATCTTCTACTTGAGCTGTTAGATTTTCATCCGGTAGAACTTGTTTTTGTTTAGTATCTCTTAGGTTAAAATAAAGACCTACTATAATAAGAAGAAACGCAATTAAAAATCCTATCATTAAAAGTGTATTTTTAAATTTTTCATTAATATTTATCATCTCCTCTCAAAATAAAAGCCAAAGAGCAAATCCTTGGCTTTAAAATTATTTACACTTCCCATCTATGATGTAAAGCAGTAAAATGTCCTCTTTCATACAAACCCTTTGTAGGTATGTAAATTTACAAAGTTCCAAAACAGGTCATCATTTAGGGAAAACATATCTAGATCCTTTGTAGGTACATACATACCTCTGGCAACATTCAGCTGCTATCTAATATCTTATTGTCAGAGCAAGGCTCCTATCGTTAGATAATCCGTCACAGCTTTCCGTATACCTTTTTGCTTTCGCCGGACAACAAATTGACCTTGAATATATTATAGATTATCTATAATATCCTTCTTATATAGATTGTTCTTTTATGGCTGCTTTACAGCCTGTTTCCTTAACAATCTCTTGCTTTCTCTTCGATAAATCTGCAAGATCTGATTTTAAAGAATTTTTAGTAAATAATGGCTTATCAATGCTTTCTTCAACATCTTTAACTATTTCTCTATCATATATAAAGTTTTCAATATCATTGATAACTTTGTTAGCTGTAGTGCGAATAGTATTTAATGACTCTTTTAGATCTGATAATTCCTTATCAGAACTCCATCCGGCAATATAACCAAAGCTATAATCAGAAGTATCAAGTCCAAGATAGCTACAAACTGTAAATGCAACTGATTCAGCTTCTACTTCTTTGGTGTTTCTTGACTTATCAGCTGTATTTTCAAGACCTTCCACTCTTTGATGTTCTTTGTCATGAAGTAGCGAATGTGCTAATTCATGTATCATTGTTTTAAGTGTTTGAGCTTCGCTCATACCATCCTGGATGCATATTTTCTGTTCAGATGGACTAAAATAACCTTTAGCACCACTATTTATCTCTATAAATTCCATTGGAACTTGCGAAATATTGATAAGAGCATCTTTAATATTATTATACTCTTCTACGTTTCCAGACAGTTCATCCACACCAATGCTTGGAAGTGGTTCACCATCTGTTTGTGACACATCAAATACATTAACAACCTTGAAAGCTGGTACTTGTATCTGAACCCATTCTTTCTTTTCTTCGCCTTTTTCATCAAGAACCGGTTTCCCATTTTCATCTAAAACAGGTTGTGGAACTTTTGTTTTATAAGGGGCCGGAGCTAATATCTTTATTCCCTTCTCACCTTTAATTACATTTCTTGAAAACTTGTTTTTCCAAGTTGTAAATCCGGCAACGATTGTTGCATCAGGCTTCTGCATTGCAATTAAAATAGTATTATTTAAGGAGTAGTTATGAAATCGGCTCATTGTAGTAAGATATTTTTTGAAATCATCAGAGTTCATCATATCGGTTATGCCCTTTTCAAGCTGCTCAGTTATATCCTTTAAAGCATCTTTTCGAGCTTCTGTTGTTTCTTTATTATTAAATGCCATAATCAAAAACCTCAGTATCATTATCTGTAAAATCAAACTCTGCTATTTCAAATTCTTCTTCAGTAAGACGAAGCAGCTTATCCATTGCAGTTTTGAAAATATTAATCATATCCATATCTTCAACAAACTGTAATACTGTGTTAAGAGATTTTATTGTTTCCATTCTTGTATCTTCTATATACATACAGATTAAATTCTGTTCTTCAATAGAAAATCTATTTGCGATCATAATTCCTTCCATCTGTTAATCATCTCCTATTCCCTGGCTTTTAGGCTTCTTTGATACATCAAGCTCTGGATGAGAGTGATGTTCCTCAGCTTCTTTTCGTTTCTTTTCAGCAAAATCTGCCTTTAATCCTTTCATTGTAAAGACAAGTTCTTTACGTTCTTCTTCCTTTTTGGCTTTTTCTCCAAATCCATTATTAGGAATTGCATCAATCATGTTATAATTGCCTTCTTCTAATTCCTCAATTTTAGCTAATGGATTAAACTCAAATATTTGTTGTGCTGTTGCACCAACAACACCGGCATTTTCGTTTATAAATAGTTCTGCATCTATTTTACTTGGCGAAACTCTGTCTAATGCCCATTCAAGAGTTTTGTCCGGAATATGTTGGTCATATCTATTCATAACAAGAGTATTAGCTATAACCTGTGATACCGGTTCAACACCCCATTTATCCATAACATCTGTTAATGGAATACTTCTAGTGGACCTACCATCATACTGAGCAAAAGCTTCTTTTATATCACTAATTACTTCTGAAAAACCTTGTATGCGACTTTCACCGAAAGACTCAATAAATAATTGTTCTTCACTTATAGATTTACCTTGTATAGCATAAGATTCAGCTATATCTATAGATTCTTTAGAAAGATAATCAGTTATAAAAGCGTCTTTAATTTCCGCTCTGGAAAGCTTCTTGTCAGATTCCATAAACTCATGTCCATTTTCATAAATGGAATAAGTCTTTGTAACTCCATCATCCCAAAGATGCTCAACTTCTTTAAAATCCAGAGTCACAAAATACTTTCCTTCTATAAGAGTATCATTAAATGCTTCAACTATAGTGCCTTGACCTCTGCTATCGACATTTCCTGGATGTTCGGATAATCTATGTTCCGATAAATCTTGTTTCTGATTTCCTGTCGCTCTGCTCGTGTTAGACTCATGAACTCCATCCAATTCTTGCTTGTGAACCCCATCACTATGTCCGACTTCCTGTCCGCTTCCTCTACCGCTTTCAAAGATACCATTTGTTTGTTCAAAGATTCTGTTTTTACCATTTTCAATAGCCTCCTTATACTCTAGATCAGCTTGTCTAAGTTCTCCTATAAGTCCATCCCTTACTAAAGCTGATAAATCATTATCTGCAACATCAATATGTTCTAGTCTGTATATATAACCATCTATCTTTCCATTAATAAGATTGTTGTATACATTATTTTTATACTCAGTATCGTCAAAACCTGTGACAGAAACTTCAAAAGCATAATGAGCAGCATCGTGTAACTGAATATACTCTGTAACACTCTGTGCTAATAATGTCAGCTGTTGTCTTTTTTCAGCTTCTAATATTAGCCTATCATCTAACCCATGATGTTCAATTAATATAGGCTTTTCGCCCATTGGTACATCATTATTCCATAAGGAATAACCATCAACCATATCCGGACGAAGCTTTAGCTCATTGTATGCTTCTGTACAATGATTTTGTACGTGTCCGTTAATATAAGGAGCATATTTTTGAATAAGTCCTGGTTCCAGATACCTACCAACATTACAGAATCTTTCTAACATTCGGCTTAATGCTTTATTACGATCAAGCTCAACGTAGTGTACATTAACTGTGTAACCCAAAGCTTTAGCCTTTGAAATGTAATTTCTAATTAACTTATCTGAATTGCTACCAACTTTAGGTAAAACGATATTATCTCGATTTGCTAAACATTCTTCAAAAGCAGCATCAGATATAGCCTGTGATTCTTCATGAACAGCTGATGCACCCCATCCATTGTTGAACTCTGGAAACAATTTTTTTGCTTCATCATTATCAATGAGTCTGCTATGATGTTCTTCTGATATTGAGTTTAAAATTGCTGAACTTTTCCCAGATGCGGGAAGACCTATTATGATGTCCAGACGTGAACCTTTATCTACAATTCCATCATAAACCCAAGGTTCTTTTCCGTCAATAATATTTTCCGGATGATAAGATGCTGAACCAAATTCTAACATTTTATCCAGAATATTATCACGTAAAGACTCTCTTGCACCATCATTTACATTGGTTTTACCAATAGAAGTCATGATATTTTCTGCAAGAATAATCTCTGGTGTAGACATTATTGTATCGTGAGCAACAGGTGTGCCACCTTTTAAAACTTCAATAATATCTTTTAATTCATCTGATACCGGTTGTCCTGTAAGTTGGAATATATCTACCACGAACTGTCCCCCTTCCATCTTGAGAACTACAAATAATAAAGAGAATGGTAAGTTTTACCATCCCCTTTATTATATCATAAATTGTTTGTATTGTGCGTACATTTCACACAATTTGCAATATATTATTAAATATCTTCTTTTAAAACAGAAATTAAATCCACTAAATCATTAGGTATCTCTGCTTTATCCCATGAAGAACCATACATTGCACTTAATTCAAGCATTTTTGAAAGTATCACATGATCTGATTCAGAACCAAACCATAAGGATAAAACAGTATAAATTCTGTTGTTAATATCTTTATTTAACACTTTCATTGTTTCATTAGTAAGCTGCGAACCTTCAGCATGTAAATCTTCTACAATTCCGTTTCTAAAGCATAAGTGCGTTAATGCTTTGGAAAATATTTGAATAGTTTCTTCGTCCATTTATATACCTAATTAATCTTTTTTAGGAAATTCCATAGCAAAATCCCAAACAAAATTATCCTTATATGGCTTTACTCCTTTTGGAGTAAAATACGCATCAAATACTTTACCTTCTTTGTTCTTACATCCGGTAATAAGTGTTTTCTTGTTTGCTAGTAAACTTTTAACCTGGGCTGTTGTTGGTTTAACACCAAAAACATAACCAAACATCATGCCACATTTCTTTGAGCAATATGCTCCATGCTCACCAGCCATTACATCTTCACCACAATTAGGACATTTACCAAGAGCATCTCTTACCATTTCAAAATCATAAACGAATCCGTCATTATATGGTTTTATTCCCTTTGGTATAACATTAGCATTAAAAGTCTTACCATCCTTAGTCTTGCAGCCACGAATAGTAGTCTTTTTATTTTCAAGTAAACTTTTTACTTGTGAAGCTGAAAGCTTAACTCCAAATGCCATACCAAGCATCATACCGCATCTCTTTGAGCAATATGCTCCATGAGGTCCATTGATAACATCCTCACCACAGTTAGGACACTTACCAAGTATTTCTACTTCTCTCCTTGTGGCAAAGAGGTCTACCTTGTCCGGATCAGCTACGTTATATTCTGTAACGATAGAAGAAACGAGTGTCTTTATACCTTCCATAAAATCGTCAGCATCAAAATCTCCCCTGGAAATCTCTGCGAGTCTATTCTCCCATTCAGCTGTTACAGATGGAGTCTTGATTATATCCGGAAGAATAGAAATAAGGTTTACACCTCTGTCAGTAGGTAAAATATTCTTTTTATCTCTCTGACAGAAATTACATTCTACAAGTTTCTCGATTGTTTCTGCTCTAGTAGCTGTTGTTCCAAGGCCCTTACGCTCAACATCTTCTTCCATCTCGTCAGCTCCAGCTCTTTCCATAGCTGCAAGTAATGTATCTTCAGTAAAATGCTTTGGTGGTTGTGTACTTCCTTCTTTGATTGAAGAAGTCGAAACAACTAAAGAATCATTTTTTGAAACCTCTGGTAATGAAGTATCTTCATCATCATCGTTTTTCTCTTCTGCCTGTGCTTTTAGTCTAGATTTAAGCAACTCTTCATAAGCTTTAAAGCCTTCATTTGTAATAACTTTACCACTAGCTGTAAATTCATTACCTTCACAATTTGCGACTACTTTAGTAGCTTTATATGTATGCTTTTCTGCTACAGCAACCACTAATCTTGTCATTAATAATGCAAGTATTTTTCTTTCACCAACAGGTAATTCATTAATATTTGTGTTTTTTAATGAAACAGTTGGAATAATTGCGTGGTGATCTGTTACCTTTGAGGAATCAAGTATTCTCTTTATCTCTGGGTTTTCTACTTTCTTATCAAACTCAGATTTTTCATAAATAACATCAAGTACCTTAAGAGCAGTTTCTTCCATATCATCAGAAAGAAATCTGCTGTCTGTTCTTGGATAAGAACAGATTTTTTTCTCATACAAGCTTTGTGTAAGGTCCATGGTTTCGGCTGCTGTATAACCAAATAAACGGTTAGCATCTCTCTGTAAGGAAGTTAAATCATAAAGAAGTGGTGGTTTTACTGACTTGTTTTCTTCGATAACATCAGTAATTACTACATTTTTACCTTTAACTGTGTCACATAAAGTTTCAGCTACCGGTTTTTCATCAATCCTATCAGATTTAAGCTTTAAGCCATTTTCTGTTTCTATTAGAACAGAGTAAAAAGGCTTTTTTACAAAGTTCTTAATCTGATTTTCTCTCTCTACGATCATAGCAAGAGTTGGTGTCATAACTCGACCAATATTAAGAGTGTTGTTCTTGCCACCGGCCTTATATACAACAGTAAAAAGTCTAGTAAGATTCATACCGACTAGCCAATCAGCTTTACCACGTGATATAGCAGCTTTATAAAGATTTTCCATATCTCTGCCACTTTTAAGATTTTTAAAGCCTTCTCTTATGGCATCATCTTCAAGGGATGCGGTCCATAATCTTTGAATAGGCTTAGTACACATACATCTATCATAGACATATCGGAAGATAAGCTCTCCCTCTCTTCCTGGATCACAACAATTAACAACAGAATCCACACGTTCATCGTGCATTAATTGACTAATAACATTATATTGTTGAAGTGTATCTGGATTAATGGTTGTAATCCAATTATCAGGAATTATAGGTAATTGCTCATAA
This sequence comes from Treponema sp., assembly GCA_045597485.1. Lineage (GTDB taxonomy): Bacteria > Spirochaetota > Spirochaetia > Treponematales > Treponemataceae > Treponema_D. Next base: position 32,433 of record JAZLKI010000073.1, on the reverse strand, counting down.
TTCCAAGATTTATATTCATCATCATAAACTTCTGGCTGTGCTAAAGAGATTAAATGTCCATAGCACCAGGTAATAATATATTCATTACCTAATATATATCCCTCTTTTCGAGTCATTGTAGAATTGCCTAATAAAACATTTGCGATATTATTCGCAACACTAGGCTTCTCAGACACAATTAATTTCATTTTCTTTTCCCCTCCATTTTGAACGAAACAAAAATTGTTCCGTTTTAATGTCATCATCATCACTTCGTAAAATATTATTAATAATATTTTTTTGTTCCTCTTTTAGGATTTCAAAAAATTCATCGAATGAGTTAATGAGTTCATCATAAGATTTTAATTCACTTAACTTTTCTAATTTTTCTATAACAGTGTAAGGCAGAAAATATACATCACTAAAAACTATTCCTCTGGTTATATTATAAGTATCTTCTTTAAAAATAGGACGTACTTTAAATGTAAATCCATTTTCAAGTTTTTCCTTATAATGTTTCTCCCAATTTTCATTCTTATCGTTGTCTTTTTTATAAGTCGAAATATTATCGTAAAATTCTTTAAGCAACGGAAATTGAATAAGAGAATATGATTTTTCTACTGTATAAAATCTAACAACATAATCAAGTTCTAAATCTGTAATATAATAGTACAAACATTCAAGTACTTCACTGTTTTGCAAATTAGTAATTTCTTCTTTAAATGCATTAAATACCATCTCTTTATTGCCATAAAAAGAACCCATTTCCAAGCCACAATCCCCATCGTCTATAATGAGTCTGTACCTATATTTTTCATCGTCAAGTTGAGTTATATTTTCTTCACTTATAAAAATGAAAAAAATCTTTTCTTCCATTTTCCAATCTTTTAAAAAAGAAAACTTTTCCTTTTCTTGAAGAACATAAGGTATCTCATCCATATTCATTGAGAGTATAAAACAACTTTTTTCTTCTGCATCCTTTATATTAAATGCCATTGATATCTCCTTAAAACTTTTAGGGGACAAAGTATGTCCCCTAAAAACAAATATTACTCTTCTTCCATTTCTATTTCTTCATCATCGTCCATTTCATCCATAATTGCTTCGTCTGTCATTTTCTTCTGCTTTGGCTTCTTAAACTTAACAATATAAGCAATTATAAAGAAGATAACGCATCCAACGATAATGAGAAGATTACCACTCTTCTGAGAAGATTTATTTATATTATTAGCTGAAACTTCAGCTGCTTCAATAGCATCTTCATCTGTTAAATCGTTTGGAGTAACTTCTAGCTTTGTAGCTTGATTATTGCCATTATTGGCATTTCCATTATCTACTGTAGGTGTTGCAGTTGGTGTCTTAATAGAACCGGTACTCTTTGCATTTGTTGTAGCTGCTGAGTTCATAGGTAATACATCAGAGTTAGAATCTAATGTGTTAAGAAGGTCCTGTTCACTAACATCTGTTACAAAATGAACTTCTTCTCTGTTACCATCTCTTGAAACAATAAGATAAAAAATCTTACCGGATTCTGTTTGAATTGTGTAGAAACTTCTACCGATATCAGATGTATGTACTATAGGAATAGACTCTCCATCCCAATCTGTTTCAACGTGATCTGTTACTTCTCCGGTAGCTGAACCTGGAGCTGTTGGCAATGCTGATATTGGCAACTGTGCAGCCGGATTATCTTGGTCATCAACTTCACCTGCTACATAATATGGATTTTCAAATTTATAAACACTTGATAAGTTTCCAGCTTTATCAACAGCCTGTACAAGGAAATAAGGGAATGTAGCATCAAACTGTTGAAGTCTTACTGATAAACTACCTCTTATAAAAGTATCATAAGTGAACTGATAACCATTGATAAAAACTGAATCAATTCCGGATAAATCATCAACCGGCTGAACTAAAAGCACACCATCTGAAACAGCTGCATTTAATTCTGGTGATGTGTAATCAAAACAAGTAATATTTACTGTTTTGTCATATGTCTTTCCTTCTGTATCTTTAATTGAAAGATATAAAGAGCCATTTTCGGAAAGAACTATTGTCTTATCATCAGTAATATCAATCCAATTACCATCTTTACCAATTTTTGCAGATATAGATTGTGCTTCCCAACCACTATTGGCCACATCAGTAACTAATACGTGGCAAATAGCATAATGTGAGTTGTACCACTCATATTCTGTAAATACAGATAAATAAACATTATTATCAACAGGAAGATTAACTACATAATCAGAAACATTAAATGTAGTCTGCGTTTCTGTACCCTCTTCGCCTTCTGTATCTTCTCCCTCTTCATCACCTGGAGCTGCATATACACTAATTGGATTTACAAGTGATATTGCAGTAATAAATGTTGTTACAATAAGTAACTTCTTTAGCAGATTTTTAAATTTGCTCATTTCCAATCTCCCTTCTTTCAAAGCTTAAATCGGTTACTACCTCATTTTCTAATGTGTCCTGAACTGTTTCAGATGAATCTTCTTTTTTACTAGCTTTGGATTCATTCATCTGAGCTAGTAATTTATGAAGTTCATTAAGAGGTAAATCCTTAATAAGCTTTACCTTTTCATTATTCTCTTCTGCTTCTAATTTAGACTTAACAAATTTAAGTCTTTCATTTAAACCAGAAATTTTTTTCTTTTTTGCCTCTTCAAGAACCTTTATTTTTGCATCATATTCAGCTTTGATTGAATCAATCTTACCTTCAAGGTCTTGAATTGTCTTTGTATAATTTTCACTTCTTTTGCTCATTTCTTCTCCCTTCTAATCTATAGCAAAGAATGGATTAACAAAATTAGTTCCATCTAGTGTTGGTTTTACTGTATCTGTTTCAGCTGCAAGTCTTATATCCCATCCTTGCGGTGATCTACCAAGATATTGGTCTTTAGTAACTGTCGCACCGGCTGTTATTCCGGAACCATAAGAGCTTAAACCTTCGATATAAAGATAATTGTATCCACCTTGCGGACTTGAATACTTTATCTTTACGCATCCACCTATTCCATCTCTGTGATAGGTTTCTTCTATTGTACCAACTTGAGGTGAATAAACTCTTATTCCCATTGGATCATTGACTTTAAACTGAACAAACTTACTATATGATTCTTCGCATGGATCTGTTCTATTATTAGGATTCCATCCTTGATTTACAAAGCTACCATTTAATCCGGTCATTTGATATCCATAATATTGTAACATCTCTTGTTCTTGCCAAATCATGTCACTACCAGGTTTAAATACTCCAGAACAACCATGTAACTGTTGCAAACCTTTAGTTAGCATTAAAGTTTCATAGTAATCTTGTTGACTTTGAGTTAAAGAACCTAGTCTTTCTCCTATAACCTCTTCGAGAGTCTTATACCGAGTATAGTTACCAAGATACAAATATAATTTTACATCTCGCTGATCAATGCCATCATCGTCAGTATAATTGGTTACAATCTTAGATGATACACCTTCTAATGGAACGAAATCCGTATAGGTAAAATCTAATAATTTGTCTTTACCACCAGAGGTCCAAGGTACAGCTTCCCATTTAGGAGTAACATGATACATATCATAAAAAATACTCATCATATCTTGAATCATCTCTTCTGAATAATCATATTCATTGAACTTAAAGCCTTCGCTATAACCATAAGCAGCTGATAAATATGCTATAAGAACATTAGAATCATGTTTTATTCCAGGAAGTTGATAGCTAAATACAAGCTTACAATCATCTTCCCCATCATTATAAGTATAATCAAGAGAATCTCCGGTTAAAGATTTAACCTTTTCGCCTTCATAGTTTACAAAACCTTTAACAAGTTTCATTTCCATTTCTGAAAAGAATAAGTCTGCCTGTTGTACTTCAAACGGATCTGATTTATATCCCATTTCAACAATACCACCACCACCAAGCAATCCTAAGAACAAAGCACATCCACCAAAAAGAATAACAATAAGTAAAATTATTAACCCAAAAATAAGTAGGTATTTTAAAGCTTTTTTCTTTAATTCATTAAAGCCACGAAGTCTAGTTGCTTTATCTCTACTAAATAATGCTCTAAATCCATGTTTCTTACTATTTCTAAACTTCTTAATAGCATCTTTTTGATATTTCTTCTTTATTTGATTTTTTTGAAAAGCTCTTTTTAAAGAGTTGGATGATGCATCACCACTTTTAACTTTTTCAAGCCAGGCTTTATCAAAGTTTTTTCTTCCCTCTAAAAGAAAACCATCTTTTGAAACTTTATCCCTTAATTTGTTTGTTTTCTTTGTTAAAGCATTAGCCTTACGATTTAGTCTTTTTTCTTTAGTGCTAAGAGCATCATCATAAATTTTAAAGGCAGTTCTACTAGCACCATTTTCAACGAATTTAGCAGCATTTGTAATTTGTTTAGCTTCTTCATCCTGTCCTATCTGACCTTCAGCTATTCGAGTGACCTCATTAAACCTTTTTTGAACAAACTCTTTACCTTTACTAATATTCTTAGCAGAGCGTCTTCTAGACTTAATATCATGTTTTACCGGCTTAAAAGTATATGTACCTTTTTCTCGGTCATATACTTTCTCCATACGATAATGTGATTTATTGACCGCTTTATCAAGCTTACCTTGATTCTTAGAAATATTACGTGAAAGTTTATCTACCCTGGCATCATCAATGTGAAATGCTCCTCGTTCTCCTCGGCTCACTTCAACTTTATCAAAGAAGCCACTTTTGACAGAATCTCCTCGCTCTAAAAAAGTGTTACCTTTTTCGGCATTACGTTCTTTAAGAAATTTGTCAGCACTAATGCTACTATCCAAATCCATCCACTTTTGTTTGGCAGTATCATCTTGAAAACCTCTTTTATCATAAAAATCCGGTCCATCTTTTCCCCATTTAACTGTTCCATCATAGGTTCGATCTACAATGTTGCTTCTTGGATTATCTCTAGAAGAAGATGTATCGCTAAAGGAACTGCTTTTTGTACTTGCTTGATTATTAAATGACTTATCTTTTGCTGATGATTTATCTGTCATAAAAGAATTTTCTTTAAAATCATTTGCCATAATTTAAAATCACATCCTTTAAACAACTTCCATCTCTTGTGGTTTTGTTGACATTACCTTATAAGTCTTTGTATCTGTAGGATAAAGGTCTGTAAATGGTAAGATAATATTATCAAACTTAATAAGTCCGGAACCTTGCTTACTGTCAGTAACAAATTTAAGCTGTTTATTGGTTAAGTGAAGCTTATCTTGTAAAATATCCTGGTCATCAGCAGATTGGTTAAGTAAGTAAATAAAGTCTGAGTTACCTATAATACCTTCTATTTCCGGAGAACGAAGGAAGTCTGAGGAGTTCTGTGTAAGTCCTGTTGGAATACCACCCCATTTTCTAAATCTCTTCCAGATTTCTACCATATATGAGCCGGTCTGCTTCTCACGAAGAAGTAAATGGAACTCATCACAGTAATATCTTGTACTTATTCCCTTATCTCTGTTTAGTGAAACTCTGTTCCAAACAGCATCCTGGACAATTAACATACCAAGTGATTTAAGCTGATTAGACAAATCTCTAATATCAAAACATAATACTCTGTTGGAAGTATCAGCTGTTGTTCTGTGATTAAAGAAATTCTGTGAACCATGAACAAACATTGTCATATTAGAAGCTATTGCTACAGCTTTTTTCTTAAGGTCTAAAGTTAATTCTTCCTGGATAATACCACTTGGCTCATAGTTATTAAGAGCATTAAACAAATCTTCAAGTATCGGTGTTTTTTCAGGCACCGGATCTTTTATATAGTCTTTATAAATAACCTTTACGCATTCATCAATAATACCCTTTTCATCATTATCAAGACCATCTTTACCACCGGCAATATTGTCACAAAGAGTAATAATAAAAGCGGATTTATTTTCAATAGCTTCTTTGTTAAACTCTAATGACTTTGCATCCTTATTTTTTGAAAGGACCAAATCAAGTGGATTTATATAATCATGCGAGTTATTTGCGAGTTTTACCACCTGGCCATTTAGTAGTTTTACTATTGGATAATATTCTCCCTCTGGATCACAGATTAAAATATCATCCTTAAGTGTTAGGAAACATCCAAGCATTTCTCTCTTAGAACTGAATGATTTTCCAGAACCTGGGGTACCAAGTACTAATCCATTTGGATTTCGTAATTCTTTTCTATCTGCCATTATCATGTTTCTTGATAATGTGTTAAGTCCATAATATAAAGCCGGATTTGGCATAAATAACTCTTGTGTACAGAAAGGCATATGAACTGCACAACATCTTGTTGGAAGTATTCGTCCTATACCTTTTGTCTTTAGATTTATAAATGGTACTTTGATAGGAAGTTTATCTGTACTATTAAAGCCTATAGGCGAACAAGACATTAATGCCTGTTCTTGCATATATCTTAGTGGCACAAGTAATTGATTTCCTTGCTGAACTATACCATCTACTCTCTTCTTTAATGAAGCTAATCCTTTTTGTGTTTTAGCAAAACAAGTAACTAAAAGAGTCATATTTACAAGCTTCTGGTTAGATGAATTTAGATCATCGGCTAATGCTTTTGTGTCCTGTTCATAGGCCATCAGCTTAGCTGGAAGTATGTCCATATCATAACCGGCACGAACAGCTTTTTTCTGTTCATCAATCTTATTTGCCTGGATTTGAGTAAGCTTACCATTAACAAGGTTTGTAGCAGCTATTGGATCCATTGTTGTCATATGAATTGAAATTGATAAATTATCATTGATTTCAAGTATTTTCTTGATAAATTCATCATTTGCTTTAGGAGCAATAATATTTATGTAACAAGTAGTTCCATACATATTACCAATCTTAAAAGATTCATCCCAAGAAAAATCAAAATGTGACGCAATTAAATCTTTTTCACTACTACCTGTTGCCACAAGTTCTTTTAAATCAAACTTAATAGGACACATTGTTCCCTGGTTAAAGAACTCATACATAACTTGTAATCTTTGATTACCATCCATAGTTCTTGCAAATGTTCCCATATCCATAAAGTTACGGATAATATCAAGCTCTAATGTTTCAAGTTTATCTACCGCATCTTCATAATTTTCACATTCACAACCAAACACAAAATATTTAGATTTAACAATACCATTTTTACCTTTTGCAGATTGAGTCTTAAGAATACCTTCATATTCATCTCTTAAATCATCAAAACCATCATCTTGTCTTTCGATGATAAACTGATTTTTTAATACATTCTCATTTATTTTTCTATTAAATAAAAACATATTAAATTTTACTGTTGGATCGAAGAAATTAATAAATGAGGAATAATCCTCAAGAACTCCGGCTTTATCTTCTCCTTCCAAAAGGTCATAGTTTATATCACTAAACTCTAACATCTTATTGTAAAAGTTACCTTTTACTTTACAGATACCATTTTCATACATCATTTCGTATGCAATGGTTTTCTGTGCAGTAGTAGGTCTGGTTGTATAACCAAGTTCTGTAAGTTCTTTATCTATCTGCTTTAATCGTTTTTTGAGTTTTGCATACTCAATAGGATGAGCTATAGGATTAAGCTTTTCTACTGTATCATTTTTCTTAGCTTTCTCTGCTATTAGCTCTTTTTTTTGCGTTACGACGTCTTTCTTTTTCTTCACGCTTTTTGATTGCGAGTTCTTCTTTGGAGTAACCATAGAGTTTTCTTTCAATTTCCGCTTTCTCCTTTCTGTATTCTTCATCAATCATTAGATCATAATAAATGTTCTCTGATTGATATGGTCTAACTTCTTTTGTTAGAAATTTTTTATAAAAAATAAGTAATAATATTTGTTCTCCGGTAAATCCATTCTTTTCATATGATGAAAGAATAAATGCCGGCATTGCACAAAACATAGCTAATATACTAGCAATCTGCATACCAAAAGGTCCTTTAGTTAAAAAGAATAAAGCTACTCCAAACGCACCACCGATGCCATAAAAAATAACCTGTCTTTTTGTAAAGTTGCCAATAGCTTTTGTTTGAATCTCGTCTAGGTTTTTTGGAACATCAACTGAAATCATTTTTATCCTCCCAAATTAGTGACCTGAGAATATAGAATCTGCAAGACTCTTACTTGCAAAAATTCCCATAACTAATGCAATACATATAAATACAAATTCAAGTGTTGCACCATGTAAATCATAAGTGCTTCCGGCAGCATTTATCTTATTATTAATTCCTGTAAGTGTTGTGTAATAAATGCCAAGTGCTATTACAATAAATAGTGCCTGGAAAGCTAATCCGACTAGTTTTTTAACATATCCGGTACCAATATTAGACCAATCTCTATTGATAAACGTGGCAAACGGTATCGGTGAAACAGATAACATCATGTATATTTCAATCATACGAGCAGTTAAGAGTACTTTTAAGATTACATACACACCCATGAGAACTATCTTACAGAAAAAAGCTTCTATAGCCATGCTAAAAAGTTCTCCAACGCCATGATTGTATTCGTCTATTTGTGGCTCGCCATCTGTGTCACAGCCATTTGCTCCATCCACCCAATCACCATAATCATCTATTAAAGAATCTAATGCAGAAGTATCTATGTTGGGATTTGTACCTAAAATACTACTAGTTGCAGCAATAGACACTTCAGAACCAAGTTCAAAAATTGCTTCAGTCATATCAAAAGTATAAGAAAGTAGAAGTACACCTATACATGCTTTACCGAGCCATTTAAAAATAAATTCTGTACCCATTTCATGCATGGCATTTTTTTCCAAAACACCATTGATAAGTTCATAACAAAATAATGCAGTTATAATCATTACACCAATGGGTAGAATTACATCATTTGCAACTGTTTGTATCATATGGTTAATATCATAACTATATCCAGCAGGAGTTTGTACTACTTCTCCAGAAATTAAACCAATCTGACCATTGACATTATCAAATAGACCTTCATAGCTGCTTTTCATAATGCCAAAGACTATTTCATGAATGAGAGCATACATTTTATCGAGTAATCCATTTAATAAATCATCCATTTATGTAATTCTCACCTCCTTCTTTATTTCAAAAAATTAACCGAGCAAAAAACTTGCTCGGTTAAACCTGTAAGCATAACAATTATTAAAATAAAGAAGATAACTGAGGGATAACTGTCTGAGCAATAATGGCAATACCACCACCGGCCATAAGCTGCTTAATGCCTTGTGACTTAGCACCTGGGTTATCATTACCATAACCTTCAAGAAGGTTAATTACACCCCAAACCGCAATACCGGCACCAATAGCTGTTACAACTGTCTGTAAACCATTTACTGCTGTACTAAAAAATCCTGTTAATAACATTTTAAATTTCCTCCTTTGACTTTTCGTCTTAAAAATAATTAATTATAAAATAGTTGGTTATCCAACTTCACCTAAATCAACAGCAATATCAACTTCTGTAGATTTAGTTATCTTTAAATGCACAGGGTTCTTAACATATTCCTCTACATTAAAACGATTTTTTTCATCGTAGTCTGATAGTTCAACATATCTTTTATGTTTCGTAATATCAAACTTCTTAGATTTGAATGGTCTTACACCACCTATTGTGCAAATACACTCTCCTCGGTCCATAATGGCAAGTTCATTAACAGCCATTAGATCATGTCCTGTCTTTTGGAAGTTTGTTCCATAAGAAGGACTATTACCTCTTGTATCAGAAGTGTTATACATATCAATAGTTTCTTTACCAAGTTCTTCTGATAAATCTTTTAAGGTTGTCTTTTCTCTACCACCAAGGAAAATTGATGTATCACAGTTACCTTCGATAGTATCTGCATTATCTTTATAGATAGCCTTTAACTGTGACTTTGTTTGTAAAATGATACAAGCAGATATTTCACGTGATCTAATTGTTGTAATAAGCTTCTCAAACATAGGAATCTTACCAATATTAGCGAACTCGTCACATAAACACCTTACATGAACCGGTAATTTTCCGTTGTAAACATTATCAGCTCTGTCACATAAAAGATTAAATAACTGTGAATACATTATGCTGACCAGGAAGTTAAATGTTGAATCTGTATCGGAAATGATAATGAATAATACTGTCTTTTCATCTCCAAGCATATCTAGTTCCATTTCATCTTCACTTGTCATATCTTTAATCTGTTTAATATCAAATACTGCAAGTCTTGCAGCACATGAAATCAAAATACTCTTTGCTGTCTTACCGGCAGCTAACTTGTAATACTTATACTGTTTTAAACAAAAAGCATCTGGATCATACTGTTCGATTTCATCAAACTTCTCATCCATAAGATTCTTATAAGTTTCATCATCTTCTCTAGTTTCAGAAACATTAATCATCCATAGTAAGGTTTCAAAAGTTCTCTCTTCAGGTGGCATATATTCAAACATAAATGATATATATGCAATATAGAGAAGTCTTTCTGCTTTCTTCCAAAAATCCTCTCCACTTTGAGCACCCTCACCTTCAGTATTTGCCATTAGAGTTGTAATAAATTTAAGGATATCTTTTTCATCCTTGATATAAACAAATGGATTATATTTCATTGACCTGGCAAAGTTAATAGTATTAAAAATCTTAACTTTGTATCCGGCTTTTTGAAACATCTTTCCGCACTCTAGGACAACTGTACCTTTTGGATCAGTAACAACATAACTGCTATGAAGCTGCATTAAGTTTGGCTTTATAAAAAACCTTGTTTTACCAGAACCGGAACCACCAATTACAAGAACATTTTTATTTCTTTCATACTTTGGAGCTGGAAATCTACCTGTCAAACGAAGTCTTTCTGTTTCAGTAAGAATAATATTGTTTTCTTCGTTTTCTGCATCCATATATGGTTCTGCATCTTTAGGTGTTCCCCATCTTGCTGAACCATACTCTTCTCCATGTCTATATTTTTTTGCATTTTTTGATTTGTAATAAACTACTAATCTTAATACAACAGCTCCAATGACTCCATACAAAAGATCTTTGGGATGAAAACTTGGTAATGGATTTTTAAATAAGTTATTATTTACAGCATTTAAAAAATTAGTAAGCTTTTCTCCAAATCCACCACCAGGTGATATTCTCCAAAAATAACAAAACTTATTTGTAAAATAAGCAATTAAAACATATGGAAGAAGCATAATAATATATTGTTTTGGTCCAACTTTTTTAAAATTGCTTTTTATTTTCTTTGGAATTGAAGAAATGTCCTTAACTATTCCATCGACTATTTTACTCATAGTTCGATACCTCCTCTATTCATATGCTTCTCTTGACGAGGTTGGTTCTTTTCAGCTTCTCTTTTTAGAACCAGAGATTCTTTTAAAAACTGCATATTGAAAACAATCTTGCCACCGGATGAGGTTATCTCTTTGGTGTCAAACCATTCTTCAATGAAATAAGTTTCTTCACAAAATGACAATGCATTGTCATGAGGAATAACATCTCCATCTCCTTCCAGGTACGAACTCCAATACTCATTAGAAGATTGTGTTAATTTATTGATTAATTCTTCATCTAACTCATAAACGCATAAAGAATCATTTTCGTCATATACAAAAACATATTTTTTTAGATTTGGATTCCATAAATCAATTCCGTTAGTGATAGTATTAAGCATCTGCTCTGCACTATCAAAAATCATTGATCACACCCCTTTCAAATTTTAGACAATCTGTCCATTATTTTTACCATGCTATTATTTATATCAAAATTAAAGATAAAAACTTGATTAAAGAGCAAGACTATCTCTTTTATCTGATCTGGTAATATCCTTTAATGGATTAAGTGCTTTTTCTTTAGCTTCTCTTTCGTTCTTGGCAATTCTATCTAATTTCATAGAATTTAAAGTGAATACAGGTTTCTTTCTATCTTTTAAATCCATACCCATTGCTTTAGCCATTCTTTCTTTTGACGAAGAAGCTCTATCAAAGGACTTGCTTAATTCCTGTTCCCAAATATCATTGCTTGAAAAATCAACATCAACATCTTTGTACGCACCACCTTTGTACGTATCTTCAAGTTTTTCTTTAAATTCTATATTTTCTTTAGTATTCTCAGGCTGCTTTGTAGCATCCTGGATAGGTCTTTCAGATTTAGGAGAATCATTAATAGGTTCTTCCTTTTCTCTTTCATCTTCACTCATAGTTGAGCGTTCTTTTTTCTGTTCCCTGGCATCATCATTGGAAGAACTTCTTTCTTCGCTGTCTTGTTTTCTATCCTGTTCCTTATTTTCGTTTCTTTCTTGCTCTTTGTCCTGACTTCTATCCTGTTCTTTACTTTGACTTTTTTCTTGCTCTTTTCTCTGTTTTTGTTCCATTTCTTGAACAACCTGGTCAAGAAGCTTTTGAATAATATTTGCATCATTAGCTTTAAAGAAAATGGTGTGTTGTTCTGGATCTGTTTTAGACCTTAATACAGCATATTCTACGTGATACTTTTTACAGTATTTTTTTAAAAGAGCAAATTCTTCTCGATTAGAAATATCAACAAAGTCAGTATTTCCATTTTCAACTAAATTTTTTAATTTAGTTTTTCCTTCTGTTATATTTCTAACAACTCCTTCTACGACAGCATATTTACCTACTTTAAAAAGTCCATTACCAGCTGCACCTAATACTTTAAAAGGCAATTCCCCAAAAAATCCCAGGATTTTTTTTAAAACCTCTGTTAATGGTTTTAATAGAGTATTTACCGGTGCATCTATTAACTCTTTAGTAACTCTATAAGTAAAGCTGAAAACTTTCTGTGCTTGTCTTTTTGAAAAGTTCACTGAATCATCTTGTATTCCCATATTTTACATTTCCTCTTTCATCTTCTGTCTACGTTTTCTACGTTCGTCAGCTTTCATCTTTCTAATTTGACGCTCATATTCTTTGTAAACCACTTCTAAAAACTTTATTATTACTTCCTCTTCTCCATCAAAAATAATTGAATACTGATAATTTTCTTTATCATCTATTTTTGAAAAACTAGAATAAAAAGCATATTTAATTTTATTCTGTGTGCAAAGTTTTTTTAGCAGCTCATTATCTGGTCTGTTAGAAATATCAAAAAACTTTATTTTGTTGAAAATATTAGCTACAGATTTGTTTCTGCAAATGGTCACATTTTTATCTGTATCTTTTTTTTCAGTGCAGTTTTTCTTAGCAATTTTAAGTGCAGCTGCAACCACAGCATAACTTGCAGAAGGAGCTACAAAATTAATTGCAAATAATTTAGATGGCATCTTCTAATTCCTTTCTGAATGTAACTCTGAATATTTTCCCTCACGTAAAAAAATAAACCATGTACAGAAGCACATCGTCATTAATAGTATTAAGGAACCAAAAATCTTTCTCATGATCATTCTCCTTTTATATTTAGTTGTTGGACGGAAATTAATATATTCGCTAAATCCTTTCCATCTTGGATTCTAGTAACTAAAAAGAGAATGGTACTTTACCATCCTCTTTATTATACGTTATTTTCTATTTATTTCAACTGTATTGCGTTTATTTTCTGAATATTGATGAAATGTTTTATGTTTTCAACTCAATTATTGTCTAATAAATACCTCTTGTATATCAAGCCTTGAATTTGTCTTGTCAAAGACTTCATTATCCACATCAATTTTTCCAATACCACGTTCATCTACATCTGTTGCTAAATACCAATTTGTTACAACTAAATTATAATCATTTTCTTCATCGATGTATGCTGTGATTTGTGCACGTGGTGCTGCTGTTTTTAATGTATAAATCTTTGTTTCTAAATCGTACTCGTATTGACCGGCCTTGTTTACATTAACCCATCTAAAGCCTTCCTCTGTAAAACTTAATGTTACAGCCCCATCTTCTCTTACATATGTTCCAAGAGGTATTGTACCTTCTTCGTAAACAAACTCTGGAGCTTTGTCTATCTCTTCGGTAATGCTTACATCACCATCTTCTGTAACTTCAACAGTTACCTTACCGGAGTCTGTTTCCATTTCATATTTTTCTGTCTTTTCTTTACCGCATCCTACTAATGCAATCATAAGCATCGTAGTAACAGCTATTAATAATCTCTTTTTCATAATATTTTTCCTTTCTTACTTTTTTTTACAAGGTTACAAAACAGGCTTAAGTATTCCCTGTTCTATAGGCCTTTGTAGGTATGTAAATTTACAAGGTTCCAAAACATTATTAAACTTTATGCTACCCATTTTAAACCTTTGTAGGTATGCAAATTTACAAGGTCCCAAAACGTGCCAATATTCTTGTGTCACCTTTGTAGGTACATACATACCTCTGGCAACATTCAGCTGCTATATAATATCTTATTGTTAAAGCAAAGCTCCTATCGTCAGATACTCCGTTACAGCTTTCCGTTTACCTTTTTGGTTTCCCAGGACAACAAATTGACCTTAATGGTATTATTATAAATTTTAGACAAATTGTCCATCAATTTACATCATGACATTATTTTCACGTCTATTATGCAATCTCATATCTTTAGCAGTAAAATGTAATATATCTGTATCAGCATAAAGTCTGCTAAATATTCGATCACCATATTTTTCAATTATATCATTTAATGATAAATTTGTTGTATAAATAATTGGCAGCTTCTTAATCATTCTAATATTGATTATATTTAGGAGTTTAGAATACCAATATTTTGTCATGTGTTCAGCTCCAAAATCGTCAAGTATCAGTAAATCTATATTTTCAATATATTCAAGATACTCCTGGATATCGAGTGCTTTCTCTGGTTCTCGCATTTGTGCAAACATTTTTTCTTGTAAGCTTTGTGTAGTAATCTGAATAATGGGTATGCCACGATCCATTAATGCTTTTGCTATACAACACGAAAAAAATGTTTTGCCACTTCCAACATCACCATAGAAAAGTAAATTTTTGAATGAGCTTTTAAAATCTTCAACATACTTTACTGAATGTTCGAGTATCTTGTAATAGCACTCCATTTCATCTTCGGTATAATAATCTTCTCTAAACTTTGAAAAGTTATTATTTTCAAGAAGCTCCTTTATATTTGATTCTTCATAAAGGTATTCAGCTTCTTTCATTTTTCTACACTTGCATTTTTTCTGTTCGACATATCCGGTATCTTTACACTCTTTGCAAGTATATATGGGATCAAGATAATCAGCTGGATAACCGGCATCACTTAAAAGTTTTGCCTTTTTCTCTGCATTTTCTTTAAGCAGCTTTTTATACTCTGCTATATTGCCTTGCCCAGAAAGACTAGCCTTGAGCATTTTTGGCCCCATTTCAGCGGTTTTATCAGTTAGTTCTTTATATCCTTCAATATTGGCATTTACTTCTGATACACGCTCAAAATGGAGTCTTTCATTATTCAGCTTTATATCGTCATATTCTCTATTAATTGCTCTATAGTCTATCATTCGTCCACCCTTAAAAAAATTTTAGACAAATTGTCCTGGCGAAATAATCTGTCCTAATTAACTGTTGCTCTTTTAAGTAAGTCATCAATATCATATTTTCTTTTGAGATAATCTCCTTCTGGTTTGCCGGTAGTGGTGCTTTTCTTAGCTTCTTCACACCATTTTTTTATGGTTTCATACTTTAAGCATCCCATATATGGCTTTTTAATAATTCTATCAATCACTCCATCTACGATTGTTTTATTGAATAACTTGCAGAGCTGCTCATATTCGCTCGACATAAGATTTTGATTTCCAAGAGTTTTATATATTGCATCTTCTGATATTGGTTGATGTGTGTTCACGTCAATAACTTTCTTCTCCGGAATAAATGTAAATTCATATCCTACTATTGCATGTGTTTTATCATTTTTCTTGATGGTTTCACATTTAAGGTTTTTAAAATATTTTTTTTCATTAAGGACTTTTATATTGTTGTCTATGTAATATCTCTTGTAATTTCTACGTTTTTCTGATAATTCAGATTCCTCTATTGCTTCTGTATCAACAAACAAGGTTTCAAACTCTTCAATAGTTATCATATACTTACCAATATATTTCCATTGTTTAAGAAGTCTATAAAGAAGTTTACAGGCATTTGAGGAAAGAGAATTATGTTCCTCTAAGAAAAACTTGGTGTATTCGCTTACAAGATCACAAAAGCAGCTTCTATAATCTTCCGCTATTTTTGCTGAAATAGTTTCATTTTCTGCATTAATTGCAAATGCAGAAAAGATGTTATAAGTAATTTCTGTACCTTCTATTTCTTCAGTAATGCTAGTGGATTGTTTTATAAGCTCTACCATTTCCTTGAAACTTTTTTTTGTTATACCTTTAATGTTTGCTAATTTCATAAGTTCAGTATAAGTTATTGGTTCCATTATTAATTTCTCATGTAATTGACATAAAGCTATAACAGTATAGAAAATATTTGTTTGTCTGGGAGAAAAAATCTTTGTCAATTTATTATGGTTAAAATTATTGCTGTTGGTAACAGTTAAAAGCAATGGTTGTTTTTTTGAATTATTCATTTTTTATCCCTATCTCCTCAATGAATGTGTGTACACACTTTTATATATATATTTAGTATATATTTACTATGTATTTTAGGCTTCTCAAAACCCTTATAAAATAAGGCTTTATAACACTTCGGTGTGTTGGTAAAATAAATTCGGTGTGTTGGTAAAATAAATTCGGTGTGTTGGTAAAATAAATTCGGTGTGTTGGTAAAATAAAAGACGCCATATATTGTATAAAGAAACCCTTAAAACCCCTTTATTTATGGGCTTTTTGCTATAAATAATACATAAATTCATATTTTCGGTGTGTTGGTAAAATAAATTCGGTGTGTTGGTAAAATAAATTTTCAGGTTCCGGTAAATCTTGGACAATTTGTCCAAGATACTATTCCTTGTCCTCTGAAAAATATTTGTCTAAGATTTCAAGAATCTTATCTTCAATATCCTTATCATCAGTACCAGGGAAGTATTTATACACCTTCTCTGAAAGCTTAAGTGGTTTTTTCTTTGGAGAAACAGGTCTGTTAATCAATGCATCCATTGCTGTTGTAGGACCAAATGTACCATCCTCATACTTTTCTCTAAGTATTTTAGCTTTAGCATCATCAACCTTCTTGATATCAAGTTCAATGATTGCATCATATATGGACTTCTGAGCAACATCGTTTTCAATAAAACCTAATGTATAAGCAGCTCCACTTGTTATTCGATTAGAATCAACTAAAAAGAGAAGCTCATCTGACAGATTGGCTATTTTAATCAATCTTTGGATTGTCTTTAGGTTGTCAGGTGCATTTTCAGAAATACTTTCTAAGGTGTTTTTACCCCATTTCTGTCCAAGACTCTTTAAAGCATCAAATTTAGCTTTATAGGTTCTAGCCTTTTCACTTGTAGTAATATTTTCTCTCTGTAAATTTCCATCTGCCATATGAATTATTGATTCTGGATCAGATAAATTTTTGACAATAGCCTTAATAGTGGTACAACCGGCAAGTCTTGAAGCATATACTCTTCTATGACCAGATAAAATCTCGTATTTATCATCAATGCGTCTTACTAAGATTGGTTCCATCACACCAATAGATTTAATAGATTCTGCTAATTGCTGCATTTCATCATTTTCAATAACTTTGTATGTATGATTAGCACAGTCAACTAACTGATCTAAACTGATTTCTTCAAGCTTCTCTTTTATGACAATATCGTTAACATAGTCATCTTCGTGAATTAAAAATTTACTCATGGCACACTCCTTAAACTCTTCTTAAAAATTCTTCTGTAACCTGTCTTACATCATCTGCAACATCTGACTTTGGTTTATAATCTGTAATTCCTTTATGCATAGCATAAGCTTCCCCCATCACTGTGGCAGATCTGATTGCGTTTTCAAAAACGGTAGTGTCCATTTTAACTGCAATCTTCTGTGTAATAGATTTAACAGTTTTACTAAGGTTTGTACGATTCTCATTTTTGTTAAAGAGAATGCCTAATACCTTAAGATTAGCATTAGCTACTTCTCTAACCTCTTCTATGGTATCAATAATGCCCTTATTAGCATCAATAGAAGTCATATCTGGTAACATTGGTATCAATGAATAATCAGATGCAGATAATGCAAGAAATTGGCCCCAATTAGTCGAACCAGGTGCATCAATAAAGATAAAATCATATTCACTTCTAAGTTCATTGATAACACTTTTAATTGTCTTTGTTCTTGCTGTCTGATTGATCTGTGAGATTTCTGATGTAGCTGGAAGTAAATCAAGGTTCTCTTTTACAGCCTTAATAGCTTCATTTGGAGCCTTTCCTCTTACAAGTACATCATAAGTAGTTAATAAACTTTCGTCCTTCTTAATGCCACAAAAAGCGGTTAAATTTGCTTCTTGTCCATCCATATCTATTAATAAAACCTTTTTACCAAGACTAGCGAGCTGCCATCCAATATTGAATACTACAGATGATTTACCAATTCCACCTTTTTCGTTATTTACTGTTATACACTTGCCAATTCCACCGACTACATTTATTGAAGTTTCATTCATAAATTTGTTCCTCCATTTTCATTACTAGCTTTCTTTACATTTGATTTTGTAATACCGAAATACTTCCGGTACTTGCTCTTGGAATCATGTACTTGATATATCTTGCTAGAAGATTCGATATCGTACTTCTTATCCTGGGTTAAGTGTTTCTCAAATCCCTTAATCTCAGATTTTGTTCCAACAACTCTTAGTTCCATAGCTACCTCCTTTGAAATTTTGCAAAATAAAAGGGACAAACCTCTTTGTTTAGAAAGAAATTTGTCCCAAATAGTGTTTTAAATTAGTATTTTGCAATATATATCTTCAAATTTGTTAGCCTTTTTGTACTTCGGATGATATAAAAGATACTCATTTACATCATGCCTTGTAATCACTAGCTTATGAAGGTACGTGTATTTGCTTTTTACTTTCCTGCATTGCCAATGGCAGCCTGTGTTGCATTTGGCATCTGTAGGACACTCGACTAGGACATGATTCTTCTTGGTGCCATCAAGCTTGTAGCTGATAGGATTATCAAGAAGATTTAATTTCCAAACAAAGTTTCCATCTTCATCACAAATGATTTCATCAACAAAAGCATCAATTATTTCGTCCGGTACTTGATGAGCTGTAAAATCAAAGTCATTTTCCAGACCATGTTTAAGCACTTTGAGCTTATTATCAATATCATTTTGTGATAGGGGACTTTCCGTTTCGTAATTCTCTAATAATTTTATCAGATTTTCACGTTCCTGGATAAGTTTTTCTCTTTTATTATCAAAGACTTCTCTAGTTATCTCATTTTCCAATCGCATATCTAGAAGAGTGTCTAATTTAGCACTTATCTTCTCGATTTTAGCCTTAGTGGACGAGATTTCTTTTGAGTAGTCCTTTGAATCAATATTAATTGTTTCTTCTAGCAGCTGCATCGCAATTTTCAGAGCTTCATTTTTTCTGCTCCAAAACTTTCTAAATATCACATCTGCCATTGTTCCAAGTTTCCATTCTGGAATCATTGGAGTTTTACATACACCTTCTACTGAAAGACCTTTTTTAAGTCTTGTGGCATATGTACCAGATCTAACGGATGAATAACATTGGTAAGAATATTGTGGTCCATTTTCTAAATATCTCCAAACTCTTCTGTTGAAGGTACAACCACAGGAACATCGTAATTTGCTTACCCACACATCATTTGATGTATGCTTACCTCTCTTACCTCTGTTCATTGTAGATATGGTTTTGTTGTCGAGCATCTCTCTGACCTTGTAATAATCTTCTTTGCTGATTATCGGTTCATGATGCCCTTCTACAATTATCTTGGTATCATCATCGAAATTATTTATTTTTTTCTGTTCCAGGAAGTCAGGAACAAATTGCTTTCGATAAACGATGATTCCGCAATAAAATGAATTATTGAGTATTCTTGAAATCGTAGCTGTTTGCCATCTGGTTAAACCGGTTGAGGTCTTTCTTCCAAGTCTTTCAAGTTCAAACTGAATTTTTCTAATTCCATTACCAGATAGATATAATTCATAAATCAATCTAACTGTTTCAGCTTGTTCCGGATTAATAACAAATTTAACATCTTTATTAATTTCAATTCTGTCATATCCGAGGATATTTCCATTACCATAAGGAACTGCGTTCTCAAATGATATTTTTTGTCCAGCTTTCACTCGATCAGAAGTTTTTTTGCTTTCATTCTGTGCGAGTGTTGCCATTATAGTTAAGCGAAGTTCTCCATCATTGTCCTTAATTGTCCAAATATTATCTTCTATGAAGTAAACTTCAATTCCAAGCTTCTTTAACTTTCTTGTTTCTTGTAAAGTATCAACTGTGTTTCTTGCGAATCTTGATACTTCCCTGGTAATTATTAAATCAAACTTACCTTTTTGGGCATCCTTCATCATTCTTAAAAAACTATCTCTTTTAAAAATAGATGTTCCGGTTATGCCTTCATCAATATATTTATCATAAAGCTGCCATTCTGGATGGTTAGCTAATATGCCATCGTAATATTGAACTTGATTATCAAGTGCTGATAATTGTTCTTCATGTTCTGTAGAAACTCTTGCGTATACTGCAACAATTCTTCTCAGATAAATTCCCCTTTTGCGTGGAGCCTGTATTTTTTAAATCAAATCATCTTTATATGTTTCTTCCAGATTTGTGAGTTGATCTTCTATTGTTCCACTTGTTTTAAGAAAAAGAAGAAATTCTACAACAGATTCCATTGTCCAATCTTTGCAGCTTGTCGGATCTGGAGAACCATATGAGTTCAATATAGGTATTAATTTTTTAATTCTCTCTTCTTCATCATCTGTAATGACAAAGTTGATTTTTATATCTGCCATTTATTTTTCCTACATTGTTTACATTGTTATTCTATCAATAGAATTTTCTTATGTCAACAATTATTTACGCATTTCGTAAATTTTTAAAATGCGATTGTAAATTTCTTCACTAATAAGATTTTGCTGATATAAATGTTTTATCATTGCTAGTGCAATTATTTCATCAATATTGGCAATTTCTATTACTTTATCTTCTTCCATACATTTTGTTTTCCTTTTATCAAAATTGAACAAGTAACCAAGAGATTCGCATTATCTCTTCGCATTGGAGTCGCACCACCTTTTCTCTATAAGGACACAGTTTCCCATGTAAGTATCATTATTATGAATACATCTCTTCGCTAACATACTGCTCATATACTTTCGTTGAAAATATTTCTCGCTCCTTGTCTTAACCTCATTAAGATAAAATCAATAGACCAAAAGAAAAATATAATTTCATTTATCAAAAATCTCCTGGTATTAACGTGAATGAAAATTCACGCAGACAGCTCTTTGCGTATCTCAACTGTAGCTCTTTGTATTCTCACGTATTACTTGCAATTAATATTCATTTTTCAAAGTTCAGTATAATAACATGGCATCACTTATGTGACTGAAAAGCACACGAAAGTTTATTCATATGCTTAGCCAGGTACATAAGATAGTACCTTGCCTTAATCAATATTATTTTTAAAGTTTTTCTAATCAAACTCTAAAAATCTTTTTTAACTTAATTCCAACAAAATTTGACGGATTACATCCGCTTCACTATTTGACAAAATATTTTGAGAAAGAAGTTCTCGAAGAATGTTTTTCTGATTGAAACTCAGGATATGTTTGTATGGATGATAGGACTCTATCATTTGCACACAACCATATCTTCCTTGTACAGTTTCTATTGGAAAATGTAGAGATAATAATGTAATGTCACTTTGGATTGTTCGCTCTGTAACGTGAAGCTCCTCGGACAATATACTTATTTTCTCTTTTCTCCGGTATGTAAGGATTCTTACGATTTCCATTCTGCGTGAAAACGCATCCATAAAATCACCCCTACATTATTGTATAGATAAAACCAGAAGGTTTTTTTCATATTATTGTAATATAATAATTGTATTAACAATTTCATTTATTCTATCACTATACAGACACTATTGCAACGATATTCTGTCTTTTTTCGTTGTTTTGGCACTATTGTTCCTGTATAATATACATATATGTTTTCGCAAGTTTGTAGGCTGAGATCTACAAGGCACCGATAGGTGCATATGTTTCTAA
This sequence comes from Treponema sp., assembly GCA_045597485.1. Classification (GTDB taxonomy): domain Bacteria; phylum Spirochaetota; class Spirochaetia; order Treponematales; family Treponemataceae; genus Treponema_D. Next base: position 10,367 of record JAZLKI010000073.1, on the reverse strand, counting down.
ACGCACACCGAAGTGTGCAGAAACACAGACTTCCTCCGGATAGTCTGTAGGAAAAGAAGCAAGCACTGCATTTGTTATAACAAATGCTAAAAAAACATAAAGTTTTTTTGCGTCAATCATCCACCGGATAATTGAGCATAATTTGCCGAAAATCGACAAATGTATGCTGCTTGTTAGGGTTACACCCTAAGACCTGTTAGAATGCGAAATATCAAGTATTACAAGGGTTTAAAGCTACTCTTTCGCATTAGAAAAGTATCGCACAACGCTCATTATTTATATTTTTACAAAACTTATTTTGCAAAAATATTTTTTTGATTTTTTGCAAAAATATAATTTTTTTCTTTGTTTTCTACGTGAATTTGAAAGGAGATATTTTATATAAAATGAGAAAAAGTTATACAGAATATGAAAGTAATCGTTCGAGGAAAAATCGAGTGACAATTTGCTTAGATGACCTAGAACTAGAAATGCTCAATGATAAGTTTGAAGCATCCGATTATCCAAGTCGCTCCGAATTTCTTCGAGATTTAATTGTTTTTGGAAATGTAATTAAAGTTGATAATTCTGTGTATTCTTCGTTTGATAACGTAACATATCAACTCGAAAGAATTGGTAACAATATTAACCAAATTGCACATAAAGTAAATTCGCAAAATAAAATTTATCAATCTGACATTGAGGAAGTTAAGGAGAAAATGAAAGAAGTATGGCTATTACAAAGATCCATCCAATCATCACTACCATAAATGCATCTATCAATTACATATGTGATACAAAGAAAACCTTTGATGTACATGGAAATCAAGAAAATTTGATAACTTGTTATGGAACTAACCCACATATGGCATCTGTACAGTTTGAATTCGATTTGAGAAAAACAAGGCAAGGAAAGGGACAAAACCATCTGGCATATCATGTTATACAATCTTTCTCTCCTACTGATGATATTTCGTTTAAAGAAGCTCATGAAATAGGACAAGAATTTTGCGAAAGTTACTTAAAAGGCAGATATAGATGTGTGTTGTCTACGCACATTGATAAAGGCCATGTACATAATCATATTATATTCTGTGCAGCTGATTCTATTGAGCATAAAAAAATACACGATGATAAAAAGAATATGTACAAAATTCGTGATATTTCTGACAGAATATGCAAAGAGCATAATAAAGAAATTATTACAGAAAAGTCCGGAAGAAAAGGAAAAACATATTACGAATGGAAACAGTCAAAAAAAGGTAATTCTTGGAAAGATAAGCTTCTTGACAATATGAAAGAAGCTATTAAAGAATCTCACACTTATGAAGAATTTTTACAAAATATGTATGACCGAGGTTATGACTATAAAGGTGAGAAAATTGGAGAAAATGAAGCAAAATATCTTTCTTTTAATAATCGCAATGGACAAGAAAAATGGACAAGAGTTACAGAAAAGAACTTTGGTAAGACTTTTACCAAAGAAGGTATATATGAGCGAATTTTAAAGAAAGAAGAATTAATTAATAAGTTTAATGTTTCTCGTAAACAGAACCATAATAAGCCAAAAGATTACTCTAAGAGAAATATTATAGATACCTCAGATGACAAGTTCACTTCTTCTCCAGGACTCCAAAGATGGGGAACTAGAGAAAATATGAAAATTATGCAAGAAGTTCTAAATAAGTATGGAACTGAAGCACAGGCACGAAAAATGATAGAGGACCTAGAGAACGATACAAAGAGATGTTATGAGAAAAAGAATAATAATGTTGACCGGCTTAATAATTTAATTGATGCAGTACGATATATGGAACAATTTAATGCAAATAAAAAGAATGCATTTCATTATGAAAAATCAAAAGACCAGGACAGGTATTTAAGAGAACACGAATCAAGTATATTGCTCTACTCTGATGCTGTTCAGCAGCTTAGAAAACTAAAAATTGATCCGGAAAAAACTAACGTTGAAGATTTAAAGGATATGATTATAGACCTTGAAATTGAGAATGATGATTTAGATGCTCTTATTAAAGACCATAACATCGAAATTAAAAATATCCGAAAAGACCTGGAAAAGCTAGAACAGTATAAAGAAGTTACAAAAGCTTCGCATGACATACATTCTATTGTTGAGAATAATAGGAAGAAGAAAAATGTAAATATTGATACAGATGATGATTCATCTGATAATAATCCAACAAGAATAAGATGAATATTATTATTAATATTTGGATATCCAAATGTATTTCTAAAAGGCGCTTTGTAGTGCCTTTTTTAGTTGTTTTTAGGCTTATACAGCCATTATTTTAATATCATTAGTAAAATGTATATTAAAATAAAAAAGAGCCTTAATTGGCTCAATTTTAAGTTCTCACTAGTACCATATGCTTTTGCTAGGTATGTAACAAGGTTCTAAAACCAAAAGGTAGTAGAAATACTTGATTATGTCCTTTGTAGGTATGTAAATTTACAAGGTTCCAAAACAGATCTTAAATGTTAATGCGACTACAATAACCTTTGTAGGTATGTAAATTTACAAGGTCCCAAAACCTCAAATTATACCTCTGGCAACATTCAGCTGCTATCTAATATCTTATTGTTAAAGCAAAGCTTCTATCGTCAGATAATCCGTCACAGCTTTCCGTATACCTTTTTGCTTTTCAGCCGGACAACAAATTGACCTTTTATATATTATAGCATAAATCATGGACAATTTGTCCTGGATTTTGCTATAACGTGTTTTTTTGATGCGTTTAGCACCGATTTTAGGCCAATATAGCCTTTATTTTTTAATGACTGATAAAGTTACCACTACTTCTTAAAAAAGTGCTTAAGGACCTTAATAATCACGTGTGAGATACAATTACAAATCACATTGACAGTTACATTGAAAACTATCTTTGCTAGAAATTCCATAGCTTTCCCTCCCTCCAGATAATATTTGAGAAAAATATCTCTGGTTATATATGGGAAAATCTATTTTATTAACTGTGGTTAATTAAATTTAGGACAGATTGTCCCAAATTTTAATGGTAATCTTTGGTAGATAAAATAAAAAGAGGACAAAAGTCCTCTTATTTATTACCTTTAGCTCTATTATGTGTTTTGCAGAGCATTGTACAGTTTGAAATATCTGTAGCTCCACCTTTTGACCAGGCTGTAACATGATCTGCATCCATTTCATTGAATTTATATATTCTTTTTGAATTATTGTCATTACCTAAAGTACATAAAGGACAATTAGATTTACCACAAGATTCTGCATCAGAAGTCTGGTTTTTGTAGACCGTTTTCTTTGTAACTTCATCAAAAATACGAATTTCAATAAGTTTTGTGTCTGTGCATCCACCTAAAATATATTCATAACAACCTTTTCTGTTCTTTACATAGTAGTCAGAATACAATTCTTGCAGCTTATTATGTACTTCTGTAGGATTATATGAATTAGAATGATATTTTTCATAGTATTCACCCCAAGGAAGTCCACGCATTTCACTCTCTACATCCGTAAAAACAGAGCTTATCCAATCAATGACTGAATTGAAATATGCCTTTAATTCATTAATATTGGTATCATACCTATGCATACTCATGTATGCATCAATTTCGCCCTTAGAAACCCACGATAATGCGGTTTTTAAGTAGTCCTGACGCTTTACATCACCACTTATATAAGCACTCCATTTTTGGACATTGGCATTTTGAGAGTTAGAAAACTCTTCTTTTGCCTTAGTAACAAATGGTCCACTATGAATGGCATTTGATAATTCCTGTTCATTGAGTGGTACACCGGCAATATTAATTGTACGAAACCACTCTTTTATCTCACTTTCAGTTCCTTCACACTCATAAATGGTAAGTTTACTATCCATAATCTTAGCTTTTAGATCATCGGCAAGGCCACTAAAATAATGAGGAATGCCATCAGAACCAATAATCGGGAATTTTCCGGTAACAAATCTACCAAATGAAGTGATTCGCTGCTGTCCATCCAGCACTTCAAACTTATCATCTGCTACTTTTGTGAAGTAGATTAAGCCTAAAGGATAACCTTTTAATAGAGAATTTATTACTGCAACATCTCTTTTTCCATCAGCATATATGTAATTTCTTTGATATTCTGGCTGAATTGTGAGCTTTCCGGAAAGACCAAATAACCCTTTGCCCTCATATTCGTTATATACGAATCCCTGACAAATATCTGAAACTGTAATATCTGTTTTAAGAGTTGTTTTCATTGAGAACTCCCTTCTTTCTTATCAAAATACGTGCATATACAATGGTAAAAGGTTTAGATGAATTTTCAGCAATATAATAAACACTATCAAGTGGAATTTTATCTAGAAGTATTGTTGCCCTAGTATTAGCTTTGCTACCATTAGTTCTAGAACCATCTTTATTTATCTGTATGGGATTAATATATTTTTTGGTAGGGTATGAAATTTCATCAAATTCTTCTCTACCACTTGTAAGACCAATAATTTCAAATTGCTCAGGATTATATTTATCCATAAAAGTGATAGGAACTCCCATAACACCTTCATAGTCAGAAGGTATTGCATCATTATATGGAATTTCTATTGCATTATAATTATCATAACTTAAATATCCTTTTTCTCTAATGTCTTTATGTTTGGAAAATTTTAAATTATCTTCCATTGTCATTAGTGATAAGAATTGATGTCTACGTCCATGTTCTAAATTTGTGTACCAACAAGCATTTCCTAGTCTAGTAAAATTGCCTACATAACCAAGTTTTTCAGCTTTTGCTTTATCTTTAGGATCAATAGTAGAACCCTCTGGAACTCCAAAAACCATATCTTGACCATTATTTGTAGCACCAATCCAAAGCTTATTGTTTTTTATTAAAGGAAATACTTCTTTATATGAAACATTATTTTGACTTCCGATAATTAGACATTTCTTATTTGCATCAAAAATCCAAGCTAGAAACTCTCTAAACTTAGAAAAAGGTGGGTTAGTTATAATAATGTCAGCTTCATCACGAAGCTTTGTAACTTCTTCTGACCTAAAATCTCCATCCCCTTCTAGATACTTCCATTCCAAATCGTCTATATCTATTTTCTTAGCATTTTTCTTGGTTAAAGAGAATATCTTACCTCTAGAACCAGTTATAGTTTCATCATATTGAGCAGATGATTTCTCAAAATCGGTTAAATAATCCTCGATAGAAAATTGATAATCAACAGGAATACCTTTATTTTTGCTTTCAGTAGCATAACTTGTACTTATAAGCTTCTTTAAACCTAATGTTTCAAAGTTTTGAGCAAAGAATCTTGTGAAATTACTCCATTCTGGATCATCACAAGGTAATAACACAACTTTATTTTTAAATGTATCAGGATTATATTCTAAATATGCATTGATTTCTTTCTGAATAAATTCATATACAGTATAGAATTCATCATTTTTAACTTTTTTTGCTTGAGTTAGATTATTATTATTTGACATATTGCTCCTTGCTGAAAATCTTGGACAATTTGTCCAAAACATTATTTTCATTTATTTAAGTAATAAAAAAACTCATATTCTGCTCTAAAACTTCATTAAATTTCATAGAACAAAACATGAGCTTTTAAATATATTACACTTCTCACTCTTATAACATAGCATTTTGTATCATTTTTTTCAATGATGCATACTTATATATATTAGAAACTCCTTTTGTGAAGTACTTCTACAAGGTTCCAAAACGCTATTTAATTCTTCAACAGCATTCTTAACCTTTGTAGGTATGCAAATTCGCAAGGCACTAGAATATCTCAAGACCTTTGTAGGTACACACATACCTCTGGCAACATTCAGCTGCTATCTAATATCTTATTGTTGGAGAAAAACTCCTATCGTCAGATACTCCGTTACAGCTTTCCGTATACCTTTTTGCTTTCGCCGGACAACAAATTGACCTTTTATGCATTATAGCATATATTTGATTCCAAAACTTTATAGTTTTTCAACTGTTCCTCATATTGCTGTAAAAATTAAAGATTTCTTCGGAATTAAAAGCCAAATCGTATTTTATAGCTAAGTCTTGTTCATCATACAAGTGGATATTTATATTGTTATTTGCATAATTAAGAACACCTATAGGAAACCATTCAATACTAACCCATTCCTTATGTCCTTTAATGAGGATATCGAACTTGTTTTCCTCTCTTTCGATTAATTTAAAAGGAACAACTCTATACCATTCATATTCTTCTTTTAATCTTTTTTCTAAAAGATTTATCATATTGCCCATAATTTCTCACTACCTTTATTTAAATTCACTCATAATAAAAACACTCTTCCCAAGTACATCCAAGAGCATGACATATAAGACCGGATGTATATGCTGTAGGTTCACTTACACCTGTTTCAAGAGAACTAATAGTATTTTGGGTAGTAAAACTCAATGCAGCTAATTCTTCCTGGGAGAATCCCTTCTCTTTACGAAGTTCACGTATTCTGTTTTTTAATACATACTTTCTGGATGAATCTTTATGAATTTTCTCTCTGATTTCCATATATATATTTCTTTCTATCTAAAATACTTACTAAAGTTCTTCTTCATGTCTTTCTTGTTAAGAGATTCAGTTGAAGGCTCATAAAAATAAAGAACAAATGCATGGTAAAGTAATGATTCCACCTCTACATTTCCAATTCTAACCATACCACCCTTGAAAGCAGCTTCATCAGAAGCGTCGGTATCATGTTTATACCAGAAAACATCATCAGATACTCTAACCTTCTTAACTTCATCAAGACCAAGTATTGATAATCTCATATTAAGATAAGTGATGAGCTGTGATGGAGCACCATGTGCTATACTTCGTCTTTCTCTAGCTTTTTTTCTCATTTCGCCCTGTGGTGGAATGTTCTCAGGATCCCATTCGTCTTTTTCAAGCTTATAAGCAAAGTTAGTATCATAAATAGTAATATCTGTACCAAGTTTTAATATCTCATAGACCATTTTTCTTTGATTTAATTTAAGATTGGTAGCATAATTTCTATGAAGTTCTTTAAGCTGTTTACGCAGCGTTCTATATTCGTAATTTGTTACCCATTTAAGCTTCTGTCTTTTACCATCAACCATAATACCTGGTTTGATGGTACCATCTTCATTAAAATTATCCGGATTAAGACTTCTTTTTATTTCGTCCATCTGCTGACTAATAACTGTGAGCTTAGCATGATGTGTTTCGTAATCATTAGTCAGATCGAAATGCTTAATGCCATCTTCTGTAACGCAGATAAGCCAATTTCTATAAAGATTTATAGCCACTTTGTTACCTAAATTATAGATATGTTTTACTTCTCCGGTTTTTCTATCTACCTTGTCATAGTTATCATCGCATTGAATAGTAAACTGCACATAGAATTTTGATTTATTCTTTTCTATTCTTCTAACAATTCTAATTACTTTGACACCAAACGTTTCAAGCTGACGAAGCATATAGTCATCATAGTCGGTACGAGGTTTCTTTAAATATATTTTTAATGGAATAGCCTTGGCTCTAGAATTGCTAAGAATGATGTACCATCCTTTTTCATCGTAGCTTACACGAATACCACTTTTACCATTACTAGCTATAGAATTAAACTCTTCTCTTTTTTTGAAGTAAACTCTAGTACCATTTCCAAAGAAAAGTTTTTCATAAGAGGACCATAACCTTCTGGCAATATCTGCTGACATATTGCTAGATATATTCTTGGCATATTTAGAAGAGAATTGTGCGATATTAGAGATAAAATCAAACTCTGAAAAACCATAAGAACGCATCATGGTATTTCTTTCGTCTAAAAGTTCTTTAATCTCAGGTGTTTTTGTCTTTTTTTTCTTGCCTGTCTGTTCTTCAAGTTTGCGATATTCACGTGCGAGAGCTTTATTATTATTAACCCAGGCTTTAGAAGTTGTTAAGTTGCGAAGCTTTCTTTGATAAAAATTATTTAAATCATTGTATATGTCACAAGCAAGTTTCATTCTTTTATTAAGTGAATCAATAACACTCTGATCTGTTAATAATCCAAATTCGACTACTCTTATTATTTTTTCTTCTGCCATAATTTGACCTCTTTCTTCTAATTTTTTGTAAAAAAATAGCCTTGGGTTCATATGAACCTAAAGCCATAATCAATTCATTATCATTTTGACAGTTACAGCCGAACTATCATCTTTTGTAGGTATGTAAATCTACAAGGTTACAAAACTTATTTTGGAAATAATGCATATGATTTTGCCTTTGTAGGTATGTAAACTTACAAGGTTCCAAAACGAGGATAGATATCAATGGCATACTCCAATTCCTTTGTAGGTATGTAAATTTACAAGGTTCCAAAACCTCAAATTATACCTCTGGCAACATTCAGCTGCTATCTAATATCTTATTGTTAAAGCAAAGCTTCTATCGTCAGATACTCCGTTACAGCTTTCCGTATACCTTTTTGGTTTCCCAGGACAACAAATTGACCTTTTATTCTATTTTATCATATAAAATATTATTTTTCTTTAAAATCCTTTAACTCAACCGAAATGGTGTCGGCTTCTTCTGTAGCTATTAAATAAATCTCTCTATTTAATATATCTTCTGAAAACCATTTCCAGGTTTCATTATCACGTTCAATAATAATGGCCGGATTTACATTTCTTGTATATCCATCCATATAATATATTTTTATTTTCTGTACTGCACATAGTTTTATAAAATCTCTTAAATTCATCATTATTCCTCTGACTAAAAATCTCTATATATAACTTCTGCAACATATTTACTTTGTTGGCAGACCTTTTTTTAGATCCAACAAAGCATTTTCTGTATCATCCCTAAGATATATAAGATAATTATATGCTCCAAGAACAGTTAAGAAGGTGTTTTCGTTTAAAGCTTGTGCAGTATAACCACTCTCTATGATAGCATGGTTTAATGGAAAACACCCACTTTTTAATGTTTCATACAGTTCGTTTTTTATATCTGCATACGTATCAAGCTTCTTGATAGCAGCTTCTATGTACGAATTTTTAAGACCTTCCTTAAGCATATATTCTCTAAGAAATGAATCAATTAACTGCTTCATCTTTTCTGTGTAGACCTCCATCCATATCACGATAAAATTCGTTAGTTTCTGGAGCAACTTGCATCCAAAGCATATCGAAATATCTGTAAGCAGAATTTTGGGTGTCTGGATCATTGCATTTAGAACCGCATCCTACATCTTCGATAAAGCTTTCTATAACTCTCAATGCATCAACAGATTGAGAAGCACATGCTGATTCAAACTTCTTATAATCTTCATTTGAAATAGATATATTAAGAATAACATTATTTTCATTCTTATTTGCTATATCTGTATCACTAATAAATGCAGCTGCATATTTGGCAACATGATCTATTTGATGCATCTTGTGATATACCTTTATAAAATAAGCCATTGCTTGTACTATGAACTCTGGAAGATTGCTTGTAGGACAATTTGCAGTATCTTTGATAAAATTGCTAACTACTTCATGAGCTACTAATTTATGTCTTTCGCATATTGCTTCAAAACTAGCAAAATCTTCTTCTGTAATATTGAGAACAAGCTTCTTCATAAAAATCCCTCCTTTTGTATTAGATAATATTTATTAATTGCTTTTATCAGCATTTTCCAATATGAAAATTGCTTTTCTTAATGCTGCAATTTCATTACTGTCCGATAATTTTTCCAAAATATCATAAAGTCTATCAAGTTCCTTTTTTGTCATATATTATATTCTCCTTATAGATTTTAGTTTAGTATCTCGATAATTGCTTTTATAATGTCTTTTTCACTTATCCAACAATCTTTAAGCCAAACTTCTTTATCATCGGAACAATCGTAAACTACTGTGTCCTCTAATTTCTCCCAAGAGTGAGTTTTGTTTTTGTAATTGTAAAATAGTACTTTTTCTCCATCCCAAATGAAATCAACGGAGTTTGGTGCTATGTCATCAATTCTTAAATTTTCTCCGTACTCTTTTGCCAGCTTTTCACTTATAAAAGCGGCATAAATTTTGGTACAGTTGATTGCTCGGTCAAGCTTATTAAAATAATATCTTCCGTAAAAAAAATTCATAGTGAACCTTACCTCTCTTATATATATTCTTCTTCGTATTCCTCTCCAGGATGTTTTCTTTCCATAAATTCTTTACGAATTAATATAATTCGGTCATACTCTGCAAGAATTTCGACTTTAACCTGTTCTAAGAGCTTCTCTTCCTCTTCATCGGTATAATCTTCGATATCATCCCATGGATCGTCTATTTCAGCTTCGATTCTTTCAATTAGATTTTCTTTGCTTAATATTGGTACTCTAATATACCTCTCGCCGCTGCTATCTCTTTGAACTCTATAAAAATTTAGTTCTTC
>JAZLKI010000072.1:0-36342 GCA_045597485.1 Treponema sp. | reverse complement strand
CAGTCCCCGAACGTTCGGGGACTGTCAATGGACGTTCGGTGACTGTCAATTCGGATTGTTCGAATCGCATTGACGAAGTAATGCTTGCAGTTTACAGAGCGCCAAAATCCTTTACAGGGGAAGATATGGTTGAAATCTTCTGCCACGGAGGACCTGCCGTAGTTACTGCAATACAAAATCTTATGCTCAAAAATGGATTCCGCCAGGCAAACCGAGGCGAGTATACATTCCGTGCATATATAAATGGAAAAACCGACCTTACAAAGGCAGAGGCCGTAAAAGAAATAATCGACTCACATACCGATGTTTCACGTTCACATGCGGCAGGGCGACTTTCGGGCAGTCTTTTTACAGAAATAGATTCAATCAAAAAATTGATTATAGACACGCTGGCGGCAATTGAAGTCGAAATTGAATACCCAGAAGATGAAGAAACTATTGCCGACAGTTTTGACCGTGAAGATATAGAAACTGCAATTTCTCGTTTGCAGAGCCTTGTTGACAGCTGGAAGAGTGAAAAACTTTACCAGGACGGGGCAAGAGTAGTTTTAGCTGGTAGAACAAATGCCGGTAAATCATCTTTATTCAACGCAATATTAAAAGAAGAACGTGCCATTGTTAGCGATATAGAAGGCACAACCCGCGACTGGCTGGAAAGCTGGGCAAGCATAAATGGAATTCCTGTTCGACTTTTTGATACAGCAGGTCTTCGCGAAACAGACGACGTAATTGAAGCAAGGGGCGTTCAGCTTACACATAACCTTGCCGAAGATGCAGACGTGGTGCTCTACCTTGTGGACGGAATTGCCGGCCTTAATGCGGACGACGAGACCTTTATAAAAGAATGCCAGATTCCTTTAATCATAGTTAAAACAAAAGTTGATCTTAAAGGAGGGGAAAGTCTTCCCCTCGCTCCAGCCGAATCGGCTTCCGCTACCTCTTCTAACGGGGGAGCCCCCCGTAACGCCCCCCAGGTTCAAATTTCTTCAAAAACCGGCGATGGCTTAAAAGAACTTTTTGCCCAGGTGGAAAAAATACTTACTGCAGGGCTGGCAACAGAACGTCAGCAAGCTGGTTTAGGTTCAGCACGTCAAAAAGAAGCAGTTGCCGAAGCTTTGGAATGTGTAAAACATGCTTTGGTAAGTGCCGACGATAACTATACTTTAGATGCAGTAGTACAAGATTTGGAAGATGCTTTAGACAGTTTAGGAGAAGTTACTGGCGATGTAACTCCAGACGACGTATTAGGCAGCATTTTTGCAAATTTCTGTGTAGGAAAATAAAATGAACGAAACTTTAAGCACAAGAAAATTATATGGTTGGACCCTTAAATTGGCCCTTCCAATCATGATACAGAATCTTATTAGTACCCTTGTAAATACAGCAGATACATTTATGCTAGGCTATGTGGGCCAGTCGGCAATGGCTGCAACTTCGTTGGCTAATCAGTATACTTTTGTGCTTTTCTGTGTTTTCTTTGGAATGGCAACTGGTACATCTGTTTTATGTGCACAGTATTGGGGTAAAGGCGACAAAAATACAATAGAAAAGATTGTAGGACTTGCCCTTCGCTACGGAATTGCTGTTTCAATCCTGTTTACATTGGGCTCTTTTTTGTTTCCAACTGCAATTATGAAATTGTTCTCAAGTAGCCCTGAAACAATAGAGATTGGTGCAAAATATTTACGTGTTGTTTCGCTTTCTTTTATTTTTATGGCAATTTCGCAGGTTTATTTAAGTGCCTTGCGTAGTGTAGGGAAGGTAATTTTCCCTTCTGTAGTTGCTGTAGTTTCGCTGGTAGTAAACGTATTTTTTAATGCCAGTTTTATTTTTGGTCTCTTTGGTATGCCAAAACTTGGCGTAGTTGGAGTTGCACTTGGAACAGTTCTTGCACGTTTAACAGAAGCTGTGCTTTGTATCTGTTTTTCTTTCAAGAGCGGAATACGAATTAACATTAAGTCAATTTTTTCACCAGCGCCAGTTTTGAATCATGATTTTTTGACAATCAGTTTGCCTGCAATTGGAAACGATTTAATCTGGAGCCTTGCTACAACAGTGTTCACAATCATTCTTGGACATATGGGTGATGATATAGTTGCTGCAAATGCCGTTGCAATGATGGTTGTAAATATTGGTGCAATTGCAATGCGTGGTTTTGCTAACGCTACAACAATTGTTGTTGGCCAGACACTAGGTGCAAATCAGATTGAACAGACTAAAAAATATTCGGTTAAACTTTTACTTCTTACAATTTATGTTGGAATTGCAGGAAGCCTTATTATAGTAGCCCTTCGCTCTGTAATTATGGGCTTTTACACAGGTAAACTCTCGGCAACAGCAATTTCGTACCTTGGCAGCATGATGTACATGACAACTTACCGAATGATAGGTGAAGGAATTAATACATGTCTTATTTGTGGATGTTTCCGCGGTGGTGGCGACAGTAAGTTTGGTTTTATTACCGACACAATAATGATGTGGTGTGTTGCAATTCCAGTTATGGCAATTGCCGCTTATGTTTTAAAACTTCCACCTATCTGGGTATATTTTGCAATGACAATTGATGAATACGAAAAAATGCCAATTGTTTTTGCACACTTCTTTAAATTTAAGTGGATGAAGAATATTACCCGAGACGAAGAAAATCTTTAATAAATTTAAATAATCCCTACTAATTACACCTATATTTTTACAGATATATTTATTGATATATTTATATGTATATATTATTATATATCTATAGATTATTCTGAAAAGGGGGATGTATGCTCGCGGTTCAATCAAATGCCACAAACGCTTTAAAAATAATAAATGCAATAGTTCCAATTACTCGCTTTAACAAAGGGGAAGCTGGAAAAATTATTGAAGAAGTAAAACAAGACGGTATACGGGTGATTGTAAAAAACAACGTTCCTGAATGTATTATGATCACCGTGGAGGAATACAACGCCCTTAATGAAGCTGCAAATAAAACAATTACTTTGAATCAGTCAAAAGAATGGGAAGAAAAACGTAAAGCCTGGATTCAAAAAGTTCGTGCAAATGTTCAGCCACCAATGCCACCTAGAATGAGTGTGGAAGAAGTTTTAGAAAAATATGGATCTCGACCTATTGAAGTTGATGAAGATGCAATTAATGAATTAAGGAGAATTAGCACTTTATGATTTTAGTAGATACAAACATTTTAATTGACTATTGGCGTAAACCAGAAGAATTATTAAAACTAAATATTTCAAAAGATAAGCATTCAATATGTGGAGTCGTAAAAACTGAACTTTTACATGGTGCAAAAGATGATGAAGAAGCCGATCGTATGTTGGGATTTTTTCAGTCTTTTAATCTGGTTACTGTAGACGAATACGATTGGGAATTTTCAGGCCTTATGCTCCAGAATTTCCGTCAGGAAGGGTATTCAATTCCTGTAACAGATGCATTAATTGCCTATTTGGGAATTAAGTACGATATTCCGGTTTGGACAAAGGATCACCATTTTAAGCTGATACAGGCAGTTTATCCTGAATTAAAGCTGTACGAAATGTAAATTACCCTTCTATAAGTTTATTTTTTTATTTGTTTCATTTTGTTGGTTTTTATATCAAACTGAAATTTTTCGTTTTTTTCATTTGTGAAGTAAATTATGTGGTCTTCAAGTTTCATCTCTTTTATAAAAACCCACTGAACATCAGATTCTAAAAATGGATTCAATGATTTTTTATAAATTGGAACAGTTTTGATAGTTTTACCATCTTCTGATTCGATTTTAAGTTCAGCCTTAAAAACACGGCGATTAGAATATTTTATACTATAAGTTTTGTCTTCCACGCAGATTGAAGTAAGTTCAGGAGCAGGAGTTCTTTTTGCAAAAACTAAACCTGTAGAAAAAATTATTAACAACAAAAATAAAATAGATTTTTTCATAGTTTTCTACCTATCTCTTATTTTCTTCCTCTAATAGGTTTTTAATGTTTGTTTTTTCTATTTCTGACAAATCGTTTTCTGAAAAATTTGAGTTTACTGCATAAGGAGGATTCCAATTTTGTCCAACGGTTGTAAAGTATTCTTCCAAATCTTTTGACTTGAACTTATATCCGTGTAAGGCATAAATAGCATTTCTGACCAGTCTTAACTGATCTTTTCTGAGCCACTTAAATTCATTTTTATTTACAACTCTCTTGTTATAATCAAAATAAGCTGGGAAACTTCTTGGGCCATCGTCGCTAAGAACATCAGAAATTTCAATTTCGAAATAATCAGTATATTTTTTTGGTTCTACGTTATAGAGGAGCAATTCAAAAGTATTATCAGAAGTTCGTATTAATTTTTGAGTAAGATTTGTGGAATTTTCCATTACGACGTTTCTTAAAATACCATATTTTATATTATTCTCAATTCGTAATAAAATACTTCCGATTGGTTTATTCCAGCTTGAACCTGTACCGTATAAATAATTAGCTATAAGAAAAGAAGGAGAAGAGTCACCATATTCAGATTTATAATAAACTCTGGTGTTTGTAAAATCTTTTTCGGGAAAATGAATTTTTCTTGCATTTACATATTCTAAGTCTGTTGTTCTTTCCCATATTTTTTCTATTGGTTCAGAAGAAAAATCTGTTTCCTGGTCGTTTGTCCAGCATTTAAAATCCCAGATTTTGCCGTGTCCCTCATAGCCAGCCTGGAAAAATGGAAACCCAACAATTAAGTCTGTTTCTTTTCCAGGATTGTAAAAAGTAAAATCTACAGTTACTTCGTAAAACTTATCTTGCAAATTAATGTTTATTTTTTCACCCGACATTTCGATTAAGGTATCTTTTTCATTTGTAGGAACAAGATTTCCGCCAGATATGAAAAAATAAGTGTCATTTGAGTAAACAAATGTGCTTAAAAACATGCTGAATAATAATACGATAAGTTTTTTAAGTTTCATTTTTACTTTACAGATTTTTATAGTAGGCGTTGCGGGCTTTCAGAATGTTGCGAAAGCAATTTCCTTACAGCCCGCACCGGGGGATAGACCGGGGATAAGTTAAAAAATCCGGTGCATTTTTTTTAGGATTTATAAATCTTTCAAATCTTTATTTGTCATTGCACAAACACAAGAGTCTGAGTAGATGTTTACGGCTGTTTCAATCATGTCGATTACTGCGTAGATAGGAAGGATAATTCCCATTACACCAATTGGCATTCCTTTACCGGCCATAAGTGAAAGTGTAAGGAAGAAACATCCCATTGGAACACCAGCGTTTCCTACTGCAGAAATAACTGAAATCAAAATCCATGAAATTACTGTGATAAGGTTCAAGTCGACACCACCAATTTTCATAACGAAAAGTGAAGTTACCAAAATGAATGCTGCACATCCGTTCATGTTGATTGTTGTACACATTGGAAGAATGAAACGTGAGAATTTTTTGTCACAGCCAACGCGATTTTCAACACAGTCCATTGTGACTGGGAGTGTAGCTGCTGAAGATTTTGTGAATAAAGCTGTGAGGATTGCAGGAATCATGTTCTTGAAGTGTTTTACTGGGTTCAATCCGCGAACTAAGAGGAAGATTGAAAGAACGATGAAGAACTGAATCAAGTTTCCTGAAAGAACAACTGCTGTATATTTTCCAATTGATTCCATTGCAATATCTGCACTCATTTCTTTAACAAGCTGAGCTGTGAATGCGATAATTCCAATTGGGAGAATTGTAATAATCCAACCGATGATTTTGAAAACTAATTCCTGAAATCCAAGTACTACATTCAAAATTGCAGATTTCTTTTCTGATTCTTCCATTTTAGAAATGCCAATACCAAAAGCAAAAGAAACAATAAGAATTGAAAGTACATTTCCTGATACAAATGGATAAAGAATGTTATCTGGAATTGCACTTGTGAAATAACTAAGGAATGATGTAGAACTCATGCTTTCAATTTTGTCAGCAGCTACACCTTCATAAACTGAAGCAGAAAGAACTTCTGGTTTAATAATAAAGAACAAGATTGCTGCGATTGTTGAAGCGGCAACTGTTGTAAGAAGTGTATAAGTAATTGTTCTTCTAAAAATCTTTCCTGTTTCTTTATTTCCGCCAAGAGTAGCGAGTGTAGAAAGAACAGAAACTGCAATGGCAGGAACTGCACAGAATTTGAAAAGTCTTGTGAAGACTGTAGCAATAAAATCACATACGCTGTCGATTGCACTTACGTGAAGTAATCCGAGGATAGCACCAATTACAAGAGCACCAATCCATAAAATTAACTGTTTAATTTGTTTAGACATATTTAACTCCGTATTGCTATATAGTAACGCAAAAAGGCTTTGTTGTCATCCTGAAAGGGGTTCAGAGGGGACAGACCCCTAAATTTTTTTCATCTTTTTGAATAGTTACATTATAATAGAAGAAAAGGAAGTAAAATGATTCAGCCAACATTACCTAAAAATAGCCGTATAACAGAAATAAAAAAAGATGGAAGCCAGTTGTTCCTTAAATCGGAAAGGGAAACTCTGCGTTTGTCGGTATATGACAGCGATATTATTAGAGTGTCGGTAACCCAGAACCCGGAAGGCATTTTTGAAAAAGAACAGGGGGAAGAATTTTTAGAATCTACCCAGGATGTTTCTTTTTATATAGAAGAAAATGAATCTGAAATCCTTTTAAAAACAGAACTGCTAACCGCAAAAGTGGCTCGAGATACTGGGAGCGTTTCATTTTACAGAGGGGACAGACCCCTAAATAACAGAGGGGACAGACCCCTATTTACCGAAGCTCCCAATTCCCCTCATGTGCTTGAAAAATTTGATGTTTATAAAACCGCTGGAAATATTAAGGTTGAAGAAATTCAAACTGCCGATGGTGTAAAAAAACGAATAACTGCAGCAGATAAGATTTTTGACAAAACCTTGAATCACACAAAACTTATGTTCAATTTTGCCGAGAATGAAAAAATCTTTGGGCTTGGGCAGGCCGAAGAAGGATTGTGGAATCTTCGTGGAAGTACACAGTATTTGCATCAGGCAAATAAAAAAATCGCTATTCCATTCCTTGTTTCGAGCTTTGGGTACGGCCTTATTTTTACAACACAAAGTCCCGCAATCTTCTCTGATACAGCTTATGGAAGTTATTTTTATACTACTGCAGATTATTATCTTGATTATTTCTTTGTTGCTCCTGAGTCAAAAAGTAGAATAACTGCGAAAATGCGGCAACTTACAGGAAAGGCTTTGAAACTTCCTGAATGGGCATTTGGTTATGTGCAGTCGCAGGAACGTTATGAAAGTCAAAAAGAGATTTTGGATACTGTTGAAGAATTTAAAAAGCGTGGCATTCCACTTAGTACAATTGTTCTTGATTGGCTTAGCTGGGAAGACGGCATGTGGGGGCAGAAAACATTTGACCGTTCCCGATTCCCAGACCCTGCAAAAATGGTGGAAGAACTTCACAAGCAGAATGTTCATTTTATGATTTCTATCTGGCCAAGCATGGACGAAAAATGTGATAACTACAAAGAGATGAAGGAAAAGAATTGTCTTTTGCCGGGCATAAACATTTGTAACGTTTTTGAACAGAAGGGACGTGAACTTTATTGGAAACAGACTAAGGAAGGGCTTGCGGTTCATGGAATTGATGCCTGGTGGTGCGATTCCAGCGAACCTGTAACACCAGAGTGGAATCACGTAGAACAGCAGCTTCCGGAAAATATGTTTGCAGAATTTGTGAATGCTGCCGGCGATATTATGCCAATTGAAAAATCAAATGCGTACGGTTATTTCCATTCAAAAGGGATTTACGAAGGATTGGTAAGGGACTTTCCAAATCGGCCTATAGTTAATCTTACAAGGAACGGCTACCTTGGAAGTCAGAAATATGGAGTGGTAATTTGGTCGGGGGATATTTCGGCTTCCTGGCAGGTTTTAAAAAATCAGTTGGTGGCTGCTATGCAGGTAAGCTTAAGCGGATTGCCATACTGGACTTTGGATATTGGCGGCTTTTTTGTTAAGAAAGGTTTGCAATGGTATTGGAATGGAGATTATAACGACACAAGTGCTAATCCAGGGTATCGTGAATTGTATACTCGGTGGCTCCAGTTTGCAACATTCCTGCCAATGTTCCGCGCTCATGGAACAGACTGCCGCCGCGAGCCTTGGAACTTTATGGACGAAACCAATATTTTTTACGATTCAATAGTTAAGTTCATAAAATTGAGATATGAGATGCTTCCATATATTCTGGAAGTAGAAGAAGCAGTTTGTAATAATGATGAAATGATTCTTCGTCCGCTGTTTACCCAGTTTGAAGACAAAAAATGTGAAGATATTTCCGGTCAATATATGTTCGGGCCAAAATATATGGTTTGCCCTGTAACCGAACCAATGTATTTCGACAAAAAAGGAAATGCAATTGAACGTGAGAAAACCTGGGACGTTTATCTTCCTTCAGATTGCAACTGGATTGACTACTGGACTGGAAAAGAAGAAAAAGGCGGCAGATGGATTAAAGCAGCGGCTCCAATAGACAGAATACCACTTTTTATCTGCTGCCGTTCGTAGGGCTTGTATCACAATCCCTCCCATTGACCAAAAAAGTCTAAACTGTTATTCTTTAGAACATACTTTTTAAGTACTTTCGGCCATACGACGGTAAACGTCGTTTGGCTTAGAGGAAATTATTTAATGTGGCAATTTTTTGCTGCGCAAAAAATTACCGGGCCATTAGCTCAGTGGTTAGAGCAGGGGACTCATAATCCCTTGGTCCTTGGTTCAAATCGAGGGACCAATGAAATTTAGCACTTCGGGATAGGTGCTAAATCCTTATATTACAAGCATTTACGAATCTATCAAATCTATAGGTTTTGAAAATGTTAAGCGAATGTTAAGTGCTTAACAAAAAACACTATGGAGGCTTAGATGGATTCAAATTATCACATCTTCAAAAAGAAAATCACAACAAACAAAAAGACTACTCACAAATGGTATTATTTCTGGAATGATCCTTTTACGGGCAAAATGTATCAGCGTGTCTGTAAAGGATGCAAAACACAGGCAGAAGCTTATGCTTTTGTATCCGCCCTTCCACCATTATTCGTTGAAGAAAAAATCACAATTGCAAAAATTGCAGAGTGGATGTATGTTCCTGGCGGACCACATTTAGAAAGACTTGCTAAACTTGGAAAAGAATACACTCCAGAAACCTTACATGACAAAAGATATAAGTTAGATATCATTGTTGAACAGTTTGGAAACATGGAAATTCAGGAACTGACAATTCCGTTGGTTACAGATTACCTTATTGCTGATAAACATTCTGGCAGCTGGAAAAATGGATTTCTTACAGTTGTAGGTGAAGTTTATGCCGAAGCTCCGTTTCATAATCTTCCTTACATTCCAATACCTAAATTTCCAAAATTCAAACGAAACAGCAAAAAGAAAGATATTTTCACAACAGAAGAATTGAACGTGTTCTTTAATGAACAATTGTGGTTGGAACACAGCGAAAAAAAATATCAGAACTTTCCTCAATTTGATGAAGGTCATAAGGCAATGTATTTGCTTTTCCTTTGCTGCGGAAAACTTGGACTTCGTATTGGAGAAGGAATTGGAATCAGAGCAAATCAATTTCTTTTTGAAGATAGAGCTTTTGTTGTTGATGGATTCTGGAAATCAAATCAATTATACAGAACAACTTTTAATAAATGCGGATCTGAAGATGACAGAAAAATTCGTGTTGTTCCATTACCGGATGATTTGGCAAGTATTATGAAAAGCTACATCTGCAATATGCAGCTTGCTCCTGATGATTTTGTATTTCAACGTTATGGGAAACCTATTCGTAAATGGCTGGCAGAACAATGGTTCCGAGATATTCTTGAAAAATCTGGAATTGAAGTTGGAAAACGTGCTCTTACTCCGCATTCATTACGTTACACATATATTACTCGTATGCATCGAAATGTTGCCGGAGAAACCGTTCAGAAAATTGCAGGACATAGTTCAATCAATATGACTGACCACTACACCAGAGCTGATATTTCTGGAATGGTTGCTGCAGTTCAACCTGCTACAAATGCTGCTAATGAGTTGTTTAAGTAGGGGTGATAATTTTAGTAAATGTATTTAAAATTAAATATATTACATATGTTTACTAAAATGCTAATAAATTATAAGCAATGCATAGAGAAATACGAACATGAACTGGTTACAAATTGTAACCGACTGAAGTTTTTCATTTAAGTATTCAAATAAGCAAATGGGACAAATTAACCGATAAAAGAATTATGAAGAATTATTCAGCACAAGAACTATATGATATTTTGAAAGATACAGATGAATGTGTTTTCATTGAAGTAAAAGGCGAAGATGATACTGCAGAATCGCTTATGGAATCAGTATGTTCATTTAGTAATGAACCTGGATTAGGCGGTGGATACATTCTTCTTGGAATTGGAGAAGAAAAAACTTCAAATGATAACAGGTTTCCTGTTGAGGGAGTTACTGACCCAGATAAAAAGCAGCTTGATATTTCGACTCAATGTGCAAGTATGTTTAATATTTCGGTTCGTCCAAGAATTGATGTTGAGAAAGTAAACGGTATAAATGTATTGAAAATCTTTGTTCCAGAACTTCCATCTCAGCTAAAACCTGTTTATTTTAAGAAAAATGGTCTTCCAAAAGGGGCCTGGCGAAGAATTGGCTCAAGTGACCAGCGGTGTACAGAAGATGATTTACGGTCTTTTTACCAGGAAGATTCAAGTTTTGATTCTGGCGAAGTAAAAAGATCTTCAATTGCAGATATTGATGAAAAAGCTGTTGAATATTACAGAACCCTTCGTGGTCGTGTAAATCCTAAAGCAGAAGAACTGAAATTAACTGATGAAGAGCTGTTGAAGTCTTTGGATTGTTTAACAGATTCTGGTGAACTAACTTATACAGGCCTTCTTATGTTTGGAACAAAACAAGCTCATAGAAAATTCTGCCCAATGACAAGAACGGATTATATTCGTGTTCATGGTAATGAATGGGTTCCTGACCCGGATGAACGCTTCTCAACAATTGAATTCTCAGGTTCATATTTGCTTCAACTTGATAAAATGATTGATGCTGTTGTTTCTGAATTACCTTTGAACTTTTCTTTGAAGGAAGGAGAACTTCAAGCAACAACAAAACCAGATTTACCAGAACGAGTTCTTAGAGAATCAATTGTAAATGCATTGATGCATCGTTCCTACAGAAAAAATCGACCTACTCAGATAATTCGATATAACAATCGCATTGAGATTACAAATGCCGGTTATTCATTGAAAAATCAAAATGCAATTGGAACCGCAGGAAGTGATACAAGAAATCTGGGATTAGCAACAATTTTCCATGAAACAAATCTTGCCGAAACAAAAGGAACTGGAATCAGAACCATGCGTCGTATTTTGTCGGAAAATAAAATGCCACTTCCAACTTTTGAATCAAATCGAGAAGATGATACATTTACAATCCGACTTTTTGTAAAACCTTTCTACAACGAAGATGATATAAAATGGCTTGGAATGTACGATAAGTTGAATCTTAATGATAATCAGAAAGAAGCTTTAATATTTGCCCGTGAAGTCGGTGCTGTTGATACTTTGACTTATTCCCAGATGAATGAAGTTTCATCAGAAATTGCCTTCGCTGAATTGCAGCAGTTGATGGAAAAAGGAATTTTGAAGCAAAAAGGAAAGACGGAAGAAGTTGCTTATTATGTTTTGGGTACAACTGAGCAAGTAACCGAACAAGTAACCGAACAAGTAGAAAGATTGTTGGACTGTTTAAAAGAAAAACCTTTATCAGTTAAAGAGATTTTAATGGCTTTAGGAATGAAACATAGACCTACGTTGGTAAACGATTATATAAAACCAGCATTAAAATTGAATCTAATCGAGATGACTCAACCAGATTCACCAAATAGTCCAACCCAAAAATATAGATTAAAAAAATAACTTAAAAAACTTTTTTTATTTCTTCAACTTTGCTTCACGCTGGAGACGGCGGAGTTCAAGGCTATCGGCAATTTCTTTGCTGATGGCCTTTTGTTTGATGATGAAAAAACTGAGGATATTATTTCTTTGAAACTTGTTCCAGGTGTTCAAGTTTAATTAGTTTGTTCAGCATATCATTTATTATTTCTTTTTTGTCCTCGCTGAGATTTGAAAGATTGTGAAGAGTTATAATGTTTTCTTCAGCTTCTTTGTAAAGCAATGGATCAAAATCAGCTGGACATTCTGTACTACCAGTCAAAATAAACTGAACATTAGTACCAACTAGCATCGAAATTAATTGGAAAACATAGAAATCTATATTGCAACGACCTTTTGACCAATTCAATAAAGTTTCAAAAGACACTTCACTGTAAAGATATCGACTATGCAATTCTTTCCAATCACAATCTGTATCACCAGTTCTATTTACTAAACAGGAATAGATTCTATCTCTTATTGATTTTCTTGATAAAGGTCCGTAGTTTTCATCATTTTTTTCAAAATCTGCACTATCACTTAAAAGCCATTCAACAGAGACATTTAAAGCTGTAGCAATTTTAAGAAGAGTATCAACAGAAGGTAAAATATCTTTTGTTTTCCAAGTTGCCATTGTACTAGGAGCAAGTTCTACCTTATCAGCAAAATCTTTTCTAGTAATTCCTTGTTCATCGAGAATTTGATCTATTTTTTTAATTAATTCGATGCCACTATTCATAAAAAAACCAAAATAATGTTGACATTTGCGAATAAATAGCAAGTAACAAATTATAATAATTACCAATCAAAACCTGTTAGGTAAGCGATTCGTAATGCTTGTAACCAAAATTATATCACAAAAAGCTGAATCAATAAATATCCCAATACTACATTCAGCTTTAAGGAGGCGTGATGCAAAATTTTGACTTGGAGCTTCAAGAAATCAAGCTTCAAAACGAAAGACTTCATAGAGAGCTTACAGAAATCCAGAAGATTCTTGAAAAGCCTGATGAAAAATCTACTTTCGAAAAGGAATACTACACGATTGAAGATTGTGCTGGTATTAAAGGTGGTGCTGCACTTAACACTTACAAGTGCAATCGTTTCCTGCTTCCAGGATGTGGAAATCCAAAGTTTCAGGTTTATATTGCCGGCAGGCTTTGTTTTCCTCGTGAAGAAGTAATGAAATGGATTAAGTTCAGTGATGCAAATTATCTTGAATATGCAAAGGAATGTGGTGTAACTGTTATTCCTGAAAAGTATATCAAGATGGCACAAAAGGCCGGTGGCAAGGAGGTAGCATAATGCGGTGCACTGGGCAAAAAAAATGCGATATCAGTCGGCAAACTAATATCGCTTTCAAATCTATTAGACGGCAATCTAATATTTTCAAGTTGGTTTTATTCTATCAGTTTTTTGGATTTTGTCCAATGGGTTAAGGGAGGTTTTGTCTATGAGTGATACTATCTTCGTTAAGCAGCCTAAAAAAGACAAATTTACAGTTTTGGATACTACATGTGTAAATGATCCACGCTTAAGCTGGAAAGCAAAAGGACTTCTTACATATTTTATGACTTTGCCTGAAAGCTGGCAGGTTCATCTTAATGAAATTGTTCGACATTCAACTGATGGAATTGATTCACTTTATTCAGCTGTGAAAGGTCTGGAAAAGTTTCATTATCTGAAAAAAGAAAGAATGAGATCTGAAGATGGGCGTTTTGCTAATGTGTGTTATTACATTTACGAAAAGCCATACGACGGTTCTCCAGTTCCAAAAGTAACTTCAATGTTATCAAGAGAACCACAACGGGAAAAACCACACGTGGATTATCCAGACGTGGAAAAACCATATATGGAAAAACCACACGTGGAAAATCCCACACTAACTAATACTAATATAACTAATATTAATATAATTAATACTGAACTAACTAACTATGACTCCCAGCAAGTTAGCGAGTCAGTTTTTGTAAATATTATTAAAGAGTTATTTGGTGGGGATTATCCGTTTGATAAAAACTTTGAAAGTGATGTGATGAAAAAATATGAATCATATCAATTACCAGAGGAAAGTCTTGAATCATATTTGAAGTACGTTTACGAAAGAACAAAGTTAGGAAATCCTTCTAAATCGTTTGAAGGATTCTACAGGATTTTGGCTTTATCATCTTCAATCTTTAGAGATTTCAAAATCAGCCAGCAAAATCAAAACAAAACAGAAGAAAAGGTATGTGAAAGAAAAATTGTATATATCACTTGCCCATCCTGCGGAAAAGATTTTGATGAATTTGAATACTACTGCCCAGATTGTGGTCTCAAAGTTGATTCAATCAAAAACAATGATGAGGATGAAATCAAAATTCACAAAGCACTTTATCAATTATCCGAAGAAGAACGTACAAAAATTGATGAACAGATGGATGCAAGAACAAAGGCCAAAGGTCGTTCGTTTTTGACTATTGAAGAAAGAAAACAATTTTACAGAGATTTAGGAATTCTCTAGTGGGAGGACACATGAACTTTTTAAACACAGTTGCAGCAAAACTTAAAAATGCTGCAAAATTATCTGAAAAAGATAAATCTTATATTATGATGGCGCTTGATCAACTTTCGATGGACAAGGAGTTCCAGGAAATGTTTGAACAGGAAGCTGACAAGGTTATTCGTATTGCACAAAATATGACTGAAAATGGTTATGATAACAGTCAGCCAATTATTATCACACCAGACAAAATTATCATTGATGGCCACAGTCGCTATCTTGCGTGTAAACAAGCTGGAATTAAAATGGTTCCAGTTGTGATAAAGGAGTTTGAATCTAAAGAAGCTGCAAAAGATTACGAACGTCATTTACAGCTGGACCGAAGAAATCTTTCTGATGCAGATATCTATCGATTCTATGTTGAAGAAACAGCAAAGACTGATGAAAACGGCAAACGATTAACTACAGATGTTAAAATTGCTGAAACATTGCACATTTCTCCAAGACAGCTTTCAAAAATCCGTGAAGTTGAAACTAAAGCTTCTAAAAAAGTTTTTGAAGCATATAAAAATGGTGAAATCACTTTGAACAAAGCATATACCCTGATGAAAGCTGAAACAGCTCCTGCAGTAACTGAAAAACCTGAAGCAACAGAAAAATCTGATAAATCTGTTGAAGAAATTCTTGAAGATTTGCAAAAGGATTTACCTTCTGAAAAAGTTATTGAAGTTAACGAAGAAGATTACCAGCCAGATTCTGCAGATGTAATTCATGCAGACAAAGTTATTTTAAAACAGGAAGATGGAACCAAACGTGTTGTAAAAAACCGTAACGGCCAAATCGACGGAGGTTTCACAATGGATTTCAAAACTCCAGAAGGTTTCAAAAATCATTGTCGTCGCCTTGAACAGGAAGGTTTTAGAATTGCACTTTTGTATGCTCAAAAAGAACTTGCAGCCGGAAAAACTTTGAATGATATTTTGAAAGAACCAAAATTCAGCCATCTTCATTTTGAAAATGCTGAGCTTTCAAGAAGATGCAAACAACCTTGTAGAAAAATTAGAAGAAGTAGACATTGCTTATCTAGATCCACCTTATAATCAGCACCAGTATGGTAGTAATTATCACATGCTTAATACAATAGCAAAATGGGATCATATACCAGCAGAATTAGAATTAAACGAAAAAGGTGAATTGAAAGAAAAAGCAGCTATTAGACATGATTGGGTAAATACACGATCTCATTACTGTTATAAAGAAGAAACAACCCTTGCTTTTGAAAACTTGATTTCCAAAATTAAAGCAAAATATATACTTATAAGTTATAGTACAGATGGTATTATTCCTTTTGAGGAAATGCAGAGAATTTGTATGAAAAAAGGAAAAGTCTCTATTGTTACAAATGAATATACTACATACAGAGGTGGAAAACAAAGTAACAAGAGACAAAATACAAACATTGAATTTATTCTTTGTATCAATACATCAGAAAAAGCTTCTAAAACAACTGAAGAACAATTAGATTCTATTTTTATTCGTAAAAAAGCTATGCTTTTATTTAAGCAAACTTTTAATGAGCAAAAATTAAAAGAAGTTTGTAATTCTTTTGACAAAGAATCGTTGCTATTTGTAATTAATGATCAACAAATAGTAATAAAAACAAATAGTTTTTTTACAATTGAACAGCCAGAAAATATAAATTCATTATCTAATCAAGTTCTTTCGATTTTACATGATAGGTTAGAACCTTGTGTATGTGAAGATAAGGAAGAAGAATTAGCTGAAATTATTTCAAAATTAAATGGTGACAATGAAAAAAATATTAAATTTATTAAGTTAATTCCTAATACATTAAAAAAATTAGCACATAAGAAAAATAAACTTATTTTTTATAAATGGTTATCTACTATTAGGGAACTAAAGATTAAATATCCTGAATTATACGCTGCTATAGATGATAAAATTGAACAAGTAGCCATGTTAGCGGAATTAAGATTTACTACTTAATGAAGATTACTGTTTTGTTAATGTATAGGATAATTAATATTAAGATAAGGTAATTTCTTTAATCAAATTATTTACTTTTTTGAAGAATAATTATTTAAAAATATCAACTTTATACTTTTCTTGTCACTAATATAAATAATTTATTATATTTAAATTAGGAGTCTTTATGAAGAAAATTATATTCTGCGATATTCCTATGAAGAGTAATCTCAAACCTATGGTTTACAAAGGTACAGGTAATGCAAATTCCAAATATGACCAGCCTGTTATTTATCCGATTAATGCTATTCTTGCAGATACTATTTCAAAACAAGATGAAATAAAAGTTGTTCTGCTAAGAACAGAAAACGCCACAGAAAATAACCAGAAGAATAGTGATTTATTTATTAAGGAACTGAATTCCATCAATTCAAAAATTGGTGCGAAAATCACTTACAATATATTGGATTCAGAATTCAAGGAAACAAAGAATAATCACGAACTCAGATTAAAACAAATGATTGATAAAATAGAAGACAACTCTCAACTATTTGCGGATATAACATATGGTCCAAAACCTTTGCCAATGGTTCTTATGTGCGTTCTTTCGTTTGCAGAAAAATTCTTAAACTGTGATGTAAAATCTGTTGTTTATGGAAAAGTAAACTTCACAGGCGAAAATATATCAAACCCAGAACTTTATGATGTAACTTCTCTTTACTATCTCAATAATCTGACCAGTTCAATGGTTGCAAAAGACAGTAAAGATGCCAGAAAAGCTTTGGACGAATTCTTTGCATTATAGGAAGCACAATGGAAAGCAGACAGTCCAAAGAAGAATATGAAAAGAAAATACTCTCAATATTTACGGACATCTCAAATTTCCAGGATAAAAAATCTATAGAATTTCAAAAGCTGATTCAAAAAATATATACGCCAATTTGGAAATGGACACTTCTGTGTTTTGATGAAGAGGATGTACGAAATGCAGGAATAGAAATATTTCATTGTATAAAAAGATGCATCCTAAATTATCAAGAAGCAGAAAATCATTCTTTTATTGGCTTTTTATACACATATCTTGAAACAGAAATCAAACACAAAAAACAGCGTGGAGAAGTTTCAGAACTAAGAATGTGCAGCCGGGAAGACTATAATAAGGCTATAAAACTTATTAAATATGCAGAACAGATGGGTAAGAATCCAAATAATCAAAATGTTCAGGAATGGCTGGCAAAACAATCTGATTTAACGGTAGAGCAAGTAAAAGACCTTGTACTAAAGTATTATCAATCTCAAATTGTCGATGAAACTTCGGCCTCGTGTTCTTCAGAGAATGATTCTCCTGTATCAATTTTTGATACTGGTTCTGTAAGAAACAATCATCCATCACCAGAAGCCGTACTTATTTCTTTGGAAGATGTATCTAATACTTTAAATATTATTGAGGACGAATTTAATTTATGCCAGGCCAGACAAAAAGTTTATCTGGCAAGTTTTATTACTCTCAGAACAATTACAGCTTTAGAAACCAAATATGAAGTTGAACAGATATATGAAATGCTCAAGATACGCTCTTTTGCTGGACCTACATTGCTCGAGTATTTATTTACAAAAAAAGAACTGCCTTCTCAAAAAGAGTTATGTGAAAAGTTCAACAAAGACGAAGGCTATATTAGCAACAGAATAAAAGAATTTTTCGAAAAAGTTCAAAATAAAATATCAAGTACTTAAATAAATGTGACTATATTAAGTGAATAAATAAATGCTGTATCGGAGGTAAAAAGTTATGGCAACAAATAAACACGACAGGATTGAGAAACTTTTAGAAGTTTTAGGCGCAGGCTTATATGAAAAGGAAACAGCTGTAAAATTAGGATTACTTACAGCATTGGCCGGAGAAAGTATGTTTATGCTTGGAGCACCTGGTTGTGCAAAAAGTATGATAACCCGAAGAATAAAAGAAGCTTTCAAAGCAGATGATAAAGATGGTGTAAAATATTTTGAAACCCTATTGAATCAGTTTACTACTCCAGAAGAAGTGTTTGGAAATATTTCTTTAAAGGCTCTTAATGGTGAACTTCCTGATGAAAACGGAAACAAAAAAGAGGAATATCGCCGTCTTACGGAAGGTATGATTCCTGAAGCTGATATTGCCTTTCTTGATGAAATCTGGAAAGCAAGTCCTGCAATTTTGAATACTCTTCTTACTATTGTAAACGAAAGAAAATTCCATAATGGCAGTAAGGTTATGAATGTTCCTTTAAAAGCCTTGTTTGCTGCATCAAATGAACTTCCTGCAAAAGGAAAAGGTCTTGAAGCACTTTATGACCGTTTCATCTTTAGACTTCCTGTTGATTTCATAAAGAACGAAGATGACTTCTTTGAAATGATAGATCAGCCAGCCCATGAAGAATTCAAACTCAATGATGAAGATAAAAAGATTCTCATCTCTAACACAGAATTAAAAGAATGGGCTACAGAAATTGATAAAGTCACTCTCTCAGAAGTTTCAAAACAAGTTATAAGTGCCATTCGTAAGGAAATGACTTTGTTGAACGATGCAATGTCTGACGAAGATAAAAAGAATGGAGAACTCTTTGAAGTCGGGGACCGCCGCTGGAAGAAAATAGCCCATATTCTTAAAACATCGGCTTTCTTGAATGACAGAAATGAAGTTGATTTGATGGATTGTTCTCTTATTGAAAACTGTATATGGGGAACTAAGAAACAGCAGAAGAAGGCAAAAGAAATTGTTGAGAAGAGCCTTAAAGAAAATGGTATTCCATGTGATTCAGCTATAGAAGATATTCAGGAACAGATTGAAGAATTTACCGCTAAAGTTGATGAAGAATGGTTCGAACTTACACCAAAACTTTATGATATGCAGGATGGTCATAAAGCATACAAAATTGTGAATCCTAAGCAGGTTTCATTTGCAGATCATTCTGTATTGCCTTCTTATATTTCTGAAGACTTTAAATGGCCAAACTATACAGATAGACATGGTATGCTGTATGACACAAATGGAAATAAACTTGGACCAAACTACAATTTTTCTTTTTCAGAACTCAAAGTTTCAAAAGATTCTATAACTTGGACTGACTGGTGGCGAAACTATCATTATGGAAATTCTGATGCAATTCATACCTTCAAGGTTGAAATGTGCCATGGTGGAGATGAATTAAAAGATTTTTCCGATATTGCCCATTCAACTTTGCAAAAGAATTTTACAAAAGATAATTATACACCAATTAGTAATTACATTAAAACTGAAATAGATAAATTGCGAGAGCAAAAAGAAAAAGATGCTGTACCATTCAAAGCAAACCTTTTTGCAGATCAGAGCTATAACACAAGTATTACTTCAAAAATTGATGACTCAATAAAAGACCTTGAAGATAAACAAGTTGAATTGGACAAGCAAAAAGATCGTTATTATAGTGATGACCTTGAACCCGAATTATCTGTTGGTGATGTAATTCTTAATGATGGAAGTATTTTTACTGCAAAAGAAATTAAAAATCTTTCTGATGAACAGAAAGAAAATGTAATTGCAGTTGTTTGTATTGCAGATGAATCAAAATATGCCATTGGAGTAAACCAATACAGTAAGAAATGGACTGAGATAAAACAGTGCTGTATCGATTACAGCAATAAAGTTGCTGATGATTATTCAAAGGGTTGGATTGTTCCTAAAATTGAACTCTTACAAAAGATTTGGGAAAACAGAGATATCATCAATAAATCATTAAAAGCTGTAAATGGTGAAACTCTTGATGGTAAAGAATACTGGTCTTATTCTGAAACTGAAGATAAATCAGCTGCTTTCTATCAGTTGTTTGATGAAAGAGGACATCAGGACCACACTACAAAGGATCATGAGTATACAGTTTGTGTTATTCGTGATTGGCGAAAATTTTAAGATTTTAGATATGAATAAAGAACTTAGCATACAGGATAGAATTTCTATCCTGCAGCAAAAGTATCCTAATGGAATATCAGATGTATCAACCCTTTCCGAAGAACAGAAAGCCTGGTTACAGATAACAATCCAAGCTATATCTAATTGTAAAGAATTTATGCTTGTATCAAATCTCCAAAGAATACACAACAGACTGATTCATTCTTTGGAGGATATTCCAGATAAAGAACTTCAGGAAATGGCTTCATATATTTTTAATAATATTGATGAAATAAAAGCATATAAAAAGGGTTAGCAAAATGGGGAAGAGAGAAAAACAGTCTAGAAAATATTGTCATAAAGCACTAACACCTATTAGAGCTATCATAGAAAAATATCCAGATGGAATCAAAGATATTCATTCTATCTCTGAAGAAGCTCGTGCACTAATTCAAATAAAAGTTCAGCAATTCAGAGAATGCATTAAACATGTACAGTTTCCAAATAAGCCAGTATGGTGGGAAGCAATGCGTATCTCGAGAAATAAAATAGCACATCAGGAAGAAGATTTACCTGATTCAGTTCTGACTTCAATACTCTCAACCGTATCATCAAATCTTTCCAAGATAGAATACGATTTGCTCGCTAATATAAAACGTTACCGACAAGATTCAAAGAAAAAACGCAGATTTGAAAATTTTACTTCTCCAGAATTAGGAAGCGAAACGGAAAAGAAAAAGATTGTTGATGCGATGGAAGAATTTTTTAATCCAACTGAACCAGAAGATTTGAAAATCGACTTTCCAGAAAACAAGTATTCAAAAATTGCAGAAAAAACAGTTTCAGAAATCATTTCTCATCAAAATAATAAGGATTACATTTCAAATCACTATGGATTATCTGAAAATGTTCAGACAGATATTCTTGAATGGCTTGAAAATACTTATTCGATACTTGAAAAAGAAAATCCTTTCAAAGATGAAGTTCTCTTCATTGAAGAAAAAAAACGACTTTCTTTAATGGAAATTGCAGAAGATTTGACTAATGGAAATTCAAAAATCGAATATTACTATAAAAGACTTTCTTCTGTAAGTGAATCGAAAAGAGGCGATATTGAAAAAAGTTCTTTGGACTTTGAATTTTATGAACAAAAATTTTCAGCAGAAAAAGAAATCAAAACAGTTAAGAATGAAAAAGGTGAGGATGAGCAAAAAATAACTTGGAAATCGCAAGAAAATCTTGAAACTCTTAAACGAAATTTCATACGTGATATGGAACAAAATCTCATCGATAGAAATAATAAATGGGAACTAAAGCGTATTGATGAATTTAGAAAAGAATTCTTGGAAAAGATTAATGCAAAAATCAATAAGTTTATGAAACTTGAAAGTCTTCTGATGCCTTTTATTAAGAATCTAGGACGATTATGGGATTTAAGCGAAGGAACTTTTGAAACAAGTGGATTTGAAATTCTAGACACTTTTGCAAATCTACTTGAGAATGATGACTCTTTAAAAGAATTAGCTGACCTTTTAGGAAAACAAACTCGTGCACAAATCTCTTATGAAAAAGAGTTACGTGATAAAGAAGTTATAAAATCCAGTTGGCAGCCTAAACATGCATATAAAGGTGAAATAAACGGTCTTCGTTTTTCCAATGATATTTCCTCGGTTTTACCAAGCGAATTATCTTTGATGAATAATCCGGGGCCGCAAATAAACTTTTTCAATTGAAGTTCGCACAGAAACAACTCTTATCGTATGACTATCAGCGAATGGAAGAAGAACAAGAAGAATCAAAAGAAAAAGAGGAAACAACTGTAGAAAAGAAAGAGCCAAAAGGTCCGATTATTATCTGCGTTGATACAAGCGGTTCTATGCATGGAACTCCTGAGAATATCGCAAAGACTATAACCTTTGCACTCTCAAAGATTGCTATTGAAGAAGAAAGAAAGTGCTATTTAATTTCATTTTCAACAGGTATTGAAACTCTTGATTTGACAGATTTTTCTGATAATCCGATAGGAAAACTAGTTCAATTCCTTAAAATGTCATTTCATGGAGGAACAGATGCAGTCCCTGCACTTAAACATGCTGTAAAAATGCTTTCTGAAAATGAGTGGAAAAATGCAGATGTGTTAATGATCTCTGACTTTGTAATGCAGGCATTGAACAATGATATAAAAAAGCAAATAGAGTTAGCACAAGAAGAAAATACAAACTTTCATAGTTTGGTAATTGGTAATTCTGGAAATAATGATGCTATAAATAGTTTTAATCATAATTGGTTTTATGATTCTACCAATTCGCAAGCTAACAGACATCTTGTGGAAGAGATACATAAAATCAAAATGCATGAATCGTCAGCTTGATTGAATAAGAGTGTAATATATTGAAAATCTATTTATCTTAAGTACTAGAACAGTTTGTTCTTATAAGGAATGAATCCTGCCGTTTACGATACAGATTCATTCCATTTTTTTTGTTCGATACAATATTCAAAAATATGCTAATTTCTAATTTTTACATAATTTGTCTTAAGTAATATATTCAGCTAAAAGTAGTTACCCCCTTGCTCATCTCTTCTTTTCGATCAATAATTTCTCATGACCTACAACGTTACAATTGAAGAAACAATTTCCGAAACATTTTGTATTGAAGCAGAATCAATTGAAGAAGCTTACAAAAAAGCTATTGCCGATTATAACAACGGAACTTTGGTTTTATCACCAGGGAACTGTACTTGCAGGCAAATAGAAGTATCTAATCCTATAACTGGTGAAACAACTGAATGGGATGAGTTTTAATTCCCTTCATGCTATAATCTCTCCATGGACCGTTTATTTGAAAATCGTCGTCAGGAACGAATTGTAAAAATCCTCAAAATGATAAAAGAAGGAAAGATTGTTAATAGAAATACTATTGGTGATCTTGGAGTTGGCGATGCTGCAATTTCTCGTGATTTTGAAAGTATTATGTATGATTTGCGGCTGCCAATCAAGTATGACGGTAAATTGCATTCTTATGTTGCTATAGCAGATTTTGAAATCCCCTGGCGAGTTGTAAACGATGAAATTGGTGAGATTTTGCAAGATTCAAAAGATACACTCCAGTCTCTTCTAGGCAAAGATAATTCAAATCAGCAGCTTCAGCACCTACTGGATAATATTTCAAAAATCGAAAGCATTAATTCTGAAAAAATGTTTTTGATTGAAAAACCGGGGGTTAATCTCTAGGTAATTTCTTCAACTTCGAACTTTTGACATTTTCTCTCAAAAAGTGTAAACTAGATTCTCATATTTTAATATATTTTATCAAATAATTTGCCGATGATGATAATATATGTTAAAATATATATAGGATATCTCAAAATCTGAGATTTTTTATAGTCATAAGGAGAATTAGTATGTCTTTATTTGTCAGCAATTTTAATAATTACCTGACAACTATGAAAATCAAACAAAATTACATTTCTAAGAAGTCAGGTATAGATGAAAACAAACTTTCTCGTATTCTGAATGGAAAACAGGATGAAACTGGCAGTGATATGGATCTGTTGAGTAAAGCCGTAGGTCAATCAGTACAGTTTTTCTTGAATGAGGATTTTTCATCTCTTTCTTTCTCAATTCCCCAAACACAAAGAATTGCCTTTTATGCGGGTAATCCTTCAAAAGAGCAGACTAATTTTGCTAATAAACTTTTAGATATGATGGAAAATATTGATGAAGTACTTAGTGCAAAAGGTCGCTTCTTAAAGACGGAGTTTTAATATGAATATAGAACGTCTTCGAAATATTTTGTCATACAATGAAAAACATTCTCAAGATATGAAAGATACTCTGAAAGTTTTTTGTCAAAAACTTGGAATAGATAGTTTCGATGACGTTCGTAATATTTTACAGATTATTAGACACGTGTTATCAAATCAGAATTTACTCGCTATTCAATTACCGTTAAAGGATAAGGAAATTGGAGGTTTTATTTATCGTGGAGATACGTTTTCTTACCTTGTTTGTAATTCAGCTTTGCCTGTAGTAACTTCTAATTTTGCTTTTTGTCACGAATTATATCATGCCTTTTTTCCTACAAAAGAAGAAACCTGTGCAATGCAAGTTGATTATTTTAATACAGAGGAAGAAAGTATGGCAAATTATTTTGCTGCAAACATACTTATGCCAGAAACTGTTTTTATTAAAATGTTCAACAAGTTTAAAAAAGAAGATGACATTTTAACAACTGTAGTATCATTAATGAGTTATTTTAATGCTCCTTTTATGGCAGTTTTTATTCGCTGTTATGAACTTAAACTTTATACAGAAAGCAATATTAATCCAGAATATCTAAATATTGAACAGAAAGTAATTGAAAAGAAATTTGAGGAATTTTGGTTTAATTCAGAAATATTAAAACCATCAAACATCGATGATTCTTCTAAATTAAAAATACTAATTTCGGAAAGAGGAAATGAATATATTGAAAAACAGTATATAAATAAAAGAACGCTTGATGTTATTATGAAAAACTTAGATACTCTCCTTTCTCAAGTTAAGGCAGGAGAATAATGTCTACACGCTATTCAGAAATTCCAGATAATTATGATGAAATAAAATCTATTTTAATCACTGATTACAATGAAATAGAGGAAGCTGTTTTTTCGGCTTCTTCTTGTTTTTTTTATGATGCTTGTAGTATTCAATTTCATTCAAATGTAAATCAAATAATCCAAGAAAAGATTTCAAATTATTTTATTTCTAAAGGTGGAATTTTACTTATTACAAAATGTGTCTTAATGGAATTAGGAGGCTTATCTCATATTCTACAAAGAAAAGAAGTAAATTACTTGAAATTTTTATCATCTAGAAATATCAAAATTATTTTATTTGATGAAAAGTATATTTATAATTTGCTCGCAACAGAGTATCAAAATTCAAAAGTGAATGAAATATTCAAATTTGCTGTAAGAGCATTTAATTCTAAAGCCAGTATAATTCATACAACTTTTGATGCTATTCCAGAATTACAACCTATTCTTCATGATGTTGAAATAAAGAATGATGATTTATGTTTACGTTTTTTTTCTGAAGTATTAAAAAATAAAGAAGAAGGAGATAATTTAGGAGAAGAACTTATAGGTGTTTGTGTTTTTATGTTACTTTATTTAACAGGTGAAGAATCAGGAAAATTTACAGTTATTTCAGATGATAAAAGTGGTTCGATTAAAATTAATAAAGCATTGCAATCAATTCCAAAACATATTACAAATAAAAAAGTCTTAATTCTAAGTACTCCAAGATTTGTTCAATATATGATAAAAGAATGTTTTATTGATTCAGTAACAGAAATAGAAGAAATTTTATCTTCTTGCAAAATAGATGAAAAATATATTTTAGCATTAGGGAAAAATGATTTATTCAAAGGTGAATATAAACATACAGCACATGAATGGGCTGAATTACTTTTGATGCCAAATGAAGTAACGATAATGTTATAAAAAAAAGGTTATTTATATACCTAACATTTCCTTTACAGATTTTGGTGTAAATAATTCATAGCCATAATCATCAAAAAGTTCTTGAAAATCATACTTTCTACATTCTACGGGTATATATTCAGCATCAGCAGCAATTAACCAGCTATACCTTGTAACACCATTAATAAAACGCAGTTCTTTTGAGTAATAGGAAACTTCAGAAACAGGAATTGGATTTTCTTCGGATTTCTTAAAGCTGTTAATACAATTTTCAATTTGTAATTTCATGTGTTCATGTTCATAAAAAATACAGGCATCTAAAGGATTTTTTTCGAAATAATCTTTAAAATAAAGAGTTGTATTTTTTATTTTAGCTAAATCTATTAGTACTAAAAATCTGTCTTCATTCATATAATTTGTTTCATCGATACGCATGTATTTTGTTCCAAGTTTTGTATTAACTGGAATTACTATAGAATGTTGTTTTATTTCTATCATGATTTATTACCTCTAGAGTATATTATACTATGCTCGAACGCAAAATTCTTAATTAATTATCAATGTTTTTCCCCCATTGATTTTTTATCCCTACTTTGATATAGTATAATCCAATCGGGCCATTAGCTCAGCGGTTAGAGCAGAGGACTCATAATCCTTTGGTCGTTAGTTCAAATCTAACATGGCCCACAATTTGAAGGGATTTACAGCAGATAGGTTGTAAATCTTTTTTTTTGTATCCAGGACCTTCTTTTTTAATTCAAAAAATGTTAAACAAAATGTTAAGTACTTTTGTTAAGCATTTTGTAAAACCTTCAAATACTCCTAAATATCGTTGAAAAACAAGCAAAAAGAGTCTATTATACTGTTAATAACGCTTAATATTTGTGGTAATTTTGGGAATTTTGGTCCAAATCCAGGATGGCCCACCTACTTCAGGATTTTCAGTTTAATGCTGGAAATCCTTTTTTTATAAAACTTTAAAAAATCCTGGTTTTTCAATATCAACCAAAATATCAACCTTTTTCCAAAATACTAATATCAACCGAAATTTCAACCAATTATATGCCTATAAATGGTGCTAAATTCCCTAAAAAGTGCTAGAATAACTCCAACAACTGATAAATATTCACAGATAATACAGGGTCGTCTGTTCAAATCCAAGATGGCCCAAACATTTCGTAACGAAGTGAGAAATGTTACTTAAATCACTTCTTATAGGACAAACGAGTTTTGCTCGTATGGCCCAAAAAGGTGTTTACAAAATGGTAAACACCTTTTTTTATTTTAAATAATTAATAATAGGAAATGAAATAATGATAAACTAGTTCGCACTGTATGGGATGATGAAAAGGAAGAATGGTTTTTCAGCGTTGTGGATGTTATTGGAATTTTGACCGAAAGTCCAAATACTAGAAATTACTGGAAAGTATTAAAACATCGACTTTTTGATGAAGGAAGTGGACTGGATACAAAGTGTAACCGGTTGAAACTTATTGCTGCTGATGGAAAGAGCCATGTACTTTGCTAGTGGTAAAAAAATCCGGCTTGTCATTTCTGACAAGCCTTATACGCCCGTTGTCAGCATCACTTCGCCAACTCCAAACACTAATAGTATACAAAATTATAATGATTATGTCATTAAAGCAATTACGATTTGTGAATAAATAAAAAAGCAGATTTCGATAGGAAAACTAAGCGGAATCTGCTTTTTTATTACACCTACTCCTTCTGATACTTATACGCCCCTTCAATCGCATGAATCAAATCTACAATCAGCGAGTTATATGGAACTGGAACATTGTACAATTTTGCCTGCTGAACAATAGCACCATTTATGGCGTCAATTTCGGTTCGGCGGCAGTTCATAACGTCCTGGCTCATGGAAGAAAAGCCTTTGCCTGCATCTTCGCAAACGTGGTGTACCATATTCAAAACTTCCATGTAAGAAAAGTGAGTTCCGTCTGCTTCGGCAACATCTACGGCTTCGCAAATCATTTTTTCGGCAAAATCCCAGGCGTATTTGTTATCTATCATTGAGCCGATTGGAGAACGAGTAATTGCTGTAAATGTATTAATCGAAAGATTTACAAAAAGTTTACTCCAGATAATGCGCTGAATATCGTCTGTAACTTCTGCTTCAAATCCTCCTTCTTCCAAAACTGCTCTAATTTTTTCAAGGTTGGCATTTTCTTCAATGTTGCTTCCGATTGTTGTTGCTCCGTGTCCCGAATGGCGAACTTTTCCGTCTCCCATATTTACGGAGTTATGTTTACTTGTACCAATAATTACATTTTTCTTCGCAACGTATTTTTCAATTTTTCGGTCATTTCCGGCACCATTTTGCAATGTCATTACCAAAGTGTGGTCGCCAAAAAGTTTTTTATTTGTCTGCAATGCATCTTCCGAGAATGTAGATTTTACAAACACAATTATCAAATCTGCAACTTCATTATATTCCCCAGAAAGGTAAGCCTTTATTCCATCAAAATGCTGTTCTGTTCCATCTTCTTCAAGAACTGTAACTCCGTGGTTATTAATTGCATCTACCTGTGGCTTAAACGCATCTAACATTATTACTTCATTTTTGCGGCTAAGGTATGCACCGTAAAGGCACCCCATTGCACCAGCACCAATAATTACAATTTTCATAAATAACCTCCAGTTTTTGCTGTTTTATTTTTGATTTAATAAATGGTAGCATCTGACTATCATTCTAATTTCTTCTTCCGATGTAGACTCTTCCAGATCCAAAAGTTGCTCTGCTTTTTTTATTCGGTAGCGGATTGTATTTGTATGCTGGAAACATTCTTCACTTGTTGCTGCGTAGTCTCCATTATTATTAACGAATGAAATCAAAGTTTTTATAAGATTTGACTCGTGTTTTTTATCATATTCTTCCAGAATTGAAATTTTATTTTTAATTTCGCTGCATAAAATTTCGTCCTGCACAATTGAAATTGCGTATTTGTAAATTCCCACATATTTATAAGACAAGGTTTCCAGATTATGGAATTTACATACATTTGCTGCATCCTGGGATTTTTTGATGGATTCTTTCATCTGTCCCAAATCGATTGGTTCTGCCGCATAGCCAATGTAAAACTGTTCTGGCTTAAATCCATTTAATGTTAAAATTTCTTTTATATATGCCAATGCGTGTAAGCCTTTTAATTCCTCTTCATTAAAACTGCAGACTAAAACTACGTCGTATCCCGATTTTATAAAGGTCCAGCTGTTGCTTACGTCTGTTTTTGCACGATGGTACATTAATGAATCAAAATAGGTATGCACTTGGAGATTTGTAGCCGGCTCCTTTGAAATTAATAATGCCGAAATTATTTTTTTCTTAAAGTCAGGGTTGATTTCCAAAGCTATTCTTTCCACTTCCGAAGGGCTCTTTTTTTCTGTGAGGATTAAGTTCATTTTTTCTTCGTGGATTATGTACTGGGCCCTGGTTTTCATTGACTCATTTATGTTAATAATCAAATCTTCCATAAACTCGTCGTAAAAAGTGAGAATTGGAACGTGGTTTTCTTTTGCCAGTTTAATTATATCTTCTGGAAGATGTTCTTCTGGCAAAATTTTTAGTGCAATTCCAGAGACATGTTTTTCTATCAGATTTTTTAATGTACCGTGTACTAATTCTGGGTTTGTTGATGCGAAAAAATAAGACACTAATACAAAATAGCCGTAACAATAGCCTGCGTAATTAATTCTGCTGCTTTCATATTCCAGAATTACGGCTGTAGTTACTGTGTTAGACAAATAATCTTTGCCTGTTAAAACATTGAACTTTTTGAAAAGGGTCAGATTCAAAATTTCGTTTACGGTAATCATAAGCGGCACCTTAAGTTAAAAAAAAAGAAGGAGCAACGACTGTGATTATGCACATCGTTGCGCCTTCTTTTAAGATATATTTATTATACTAAAATCTTCGGAATTATTTCAAGATTTCTTGCATAATTTTAATGAATTTATCATTCATTTCTGCTGTACCTATACTTACTCGGTTCATTCCAACTGGTGCACCAATCAAAACTTTCTGTTCTGCAAGCTTTGCATAGATTTCTG
This sequence comes from Treponema sp., assembly GCA_045597485.1. Classification (GTDB taxonomy): domain Bacteria; phylum Spirochaetota; class Spirochaetia; order Treponematales; family Treponemataceae; genus Treponema_D. The sequence goes on along the minus strand of JAZLKI010000072.1, from coordinate 6,463 downwards.
TGTTTTCCAATTTTGGTGCCTTGAACAAAATAAAGTTTGTCTGGCTTTCGTAAACTTTACATCCCATTTCTTCCAAAGCTTTTGTAAGTTTTACTCTTTCTACAGCATTCTTTTCTACTACAGAACTTAAGTATTCCTGATCCTGTAAAGCTGCTGTTGCCATTCTCTGTCCTAAGAAGTTGATGTTCCAAGCGGCACCAGATTTTCCTAAGTAAGAAATAAGTTCTGGTTTACCTGCGGCAACACCAATACGAAGTCCGGCCATTCCGTATGCTTTAGAGAAAGTCTTCAAGACCAAAAGTGGCTTTTCATATCCTTCTTTAATTAATTTAATCATACTGTATGTATTTGGTTTAGTAACAAATTCAAGGTATGCTTCATCAACTACAACAAGAATGTTTTCTGGAACTTTTTTTACAAATGCTTCAATTTCTGCAGAATCGATGTAAGTTCCTGTTGGGTTGTTTGGATTTACTACAACAATCATTTTTGTTTTTGGTGTGATTGCGGCAAACATTGCATCAAGGTCGTATTTCATATCTGCATCAAGTGGAACCATAACTGGTGTACCACCTGCAACGTTTACTGTATCACGGAAAGCTTCGTAACTTGGATCTCCAAGAATAACTTCATCTCCCGCATTCAAGAAAATTTCTCCAAGAATATTAATAACGGAACTTGATCCTGTTGCTGTAGAAACATGCATCATATCTGGAAGTCCGTGGAGCTTTGCAAATTCTGTTTTCAAATCTACAGAGAACCAGTCTGGGTAAATATTTGGTCTTTTGCTTGCTTCTGCCAAGGCTTCAATTGCTTTTGGGCTAGGACCATATGGGCTTTCGTTATAGTTCAAACGATAAATATCAGGTGTTGTATAGCTGCTTACTGGCTGACGTGCTGCTCGTTTACTTTCTGGTAATGCCTTAATTGAATCTCTAAGTAATGTTTTGTAATCCATGTTTATACCTCCGCAGGGTTTGATTTAATTTATTTATTTGTGATGGTTGGAGTTTACATCAATCTAAAATAGAAAAACTAGAAAAATTTTACAAAAGTTTCTTTTCTGGTTTTGTAGCTTTTACAAATCTTTGGCTAAAAAATTGACTTTTACCTGTGAAAATCAATAGGATATGGAAAACTTACAAACAAGAGGTATGATATGGAAACAGAACTTACAAAACCAAAAATTCAATTCGACAGGAAATTCCTTATCAAACTTGTTTTACCATTAGTTATAGAACAGATTCTTGCAGTTACGGTTGGTATGGCCGATATGATTATGGTATCTGGTGCTGGTGAAACTGCGGTTTCTGGCGTATCACTGGTAAATACAATTTCAAATCTTCTGATTTATGTGTTTACTGCTCTGGCAACTGGTGGTGCTGTTGTTGCAGCTCAGGCTATTGGTGCTAAACAAAAAGAAACAGCCAATACAGTTTCGAACCAGTTGATTCTTATTTGTTTCCTTTTTGCAATTGTAATTACCGCCCTAAGCTTGCTTTTAAATCGCCAGATACTTGGTCTTATTTATGGCAACGTTGAAGAAGCTGTTATGGAAAACGCTGTTACCTATTTTTATATTACGGCTTTATCTTTCCCATTTATTTCGGTTTATTATGGTGCAACTGCCTTGTTCCGTTCTATGGGTAATTCCAAATTAAGTATGTACGTTTCAACTGTAATGAACGTTTTGAACATTATAGGAAATGCAATTTTTGTATTCGGATTTGGAATGGGCATTGCAGGTGTTGGCTATGCAACTTTAATAAGCCGTGCTGTTGCAGGTGTGATTGTAATATTTGTTTTGCGTAATCAAAATCTGGAATTACATATCGATAAATATTTGCGTCTTGGTTACAACTGGGGCATTCAGAAAAAGATTTTAGCACTTGGTATTCCTAGTGGGGTAGATAATGCCATGTTCCAGATTGGTAAATTGTTTACTCAAGCACTGATTGCAAGCTTTGGAACTGCAAGTATTGCAGCAAATGCTACAGCCAGCACAATTGAACTTCTTGCTACAATTCCGGCTTCTGCAACTGGCCTTGCCATTACTACAATTGTTGGCCAGTGCGTTGGTGCTGCCGATTACGACTCTGCAAAAAAATATACAAAAAAACTGGTGTTCTGGGCTTACGTTATGCTTTGGATAGAAAACCTGTTTATTGTATTCCTTACTCCAACAATTGCCAGCTGGTACCACCTTTCTGCAGAAGGAGACCGTCTTGCAAGAATGTTGATCTGGTACCATAGCACTTGTTGTGTAATTATGTGGCCTGCAGCCTGGTCTTTACCTGCAGTTTTACGTGCTTCTGGCGATGTAAAATTCCTTATGACTTCTTCGATTATCATTATGTGGGTATTCAGAATTGGTTTTGCATATCTTCTTACCTGGCTCAACAGAATGCTTGGTTCCCCAATTCCAGGAGTTCTTTGTGTATGGATTGCCATGACTATCGACTGGTTTGCAAGATGTGTTTCAAATATCTGGCGACTTAAGAGTGGCAAGTGGATGAAAAAAGCTGTAGTATAACAAAACTAAGTTAAAACAAGAAAGCCGTAATTTAGCAGTTTCAAACTAAATTACGGCTTTTTTGTTTTAACTAAAAATTATTTATTAATAGTTTTCAGCATTAACTTCGAAATATGCTTTTGGATGTGCACAAACTGGACATGCTTCTGGAGCTTTTGTTCCAACTACAATATGACCACAGTTGCGGCATTCCCAAACTTTTACTTCTGATTTTTCAAATACAGCTGCTGTTTCAACATTCTTTAAGAGTGCGCGGTAGCGTTCTTCGTGGTGTTTTTCAATTGCTGCAACACCGCGGAATTTAGCTGCCAAAGCTTTAAAGCCTTCTTCTTCTGCTGTTTTAGCGAATTCTTCGTACATATCTGTCCATTCAAAGTTTTCGCCATCAGCAGCTGCTTTTAAGTTTTCTGCTGTTGTTCCAAGTTCACCAAGTTCTTTAAACCACATTTTTGCGTGTTCTTTTTCGTTTTCTGCAGTCTTTAAGAATAATGCTGAAATCTGTTCATATCCTTCTTTTTTTGCTACAGATGCAAAATAAGTGTACTTGTTTCTTGCCTGAGATTCTCCGGCAAAAGCAGCCTGAAGATTTTTTTCTGTTTTAGTACCTGCGTATTTACTCATTTCTAGCTCCTTCTTATAACAATATTTTACACCTTTTCGCAAAATTGTCACTATGGATTAAGAAAATCAGTTAATTACGCTTGTTGGAATTCCATTCAAGTAATGCTGGAAGTTTTCAATTGCCATATCTACTGCACGTAAGCGGCTTTCTTTTGTGAGCCATGCAATGTGACCTGTAATTGAAGTTTTGTCTGTGTGGAACAAAGGATTGTCGCCTGTAGGTGGTTCTTCACGAAGTACATCCAAACCTGCGGCATAAACTTTTCCGCTTTCCAATGCTGCCATTAAATCTTCTTCCACAATCAAACCACCGCGGGCAGTGTTTACAATGATAACGCCATCTTTCATTTTTGCAAATGCCGCTTTATCAAAAGTATCAGCTGTGTCTGCTGTAAATGGAGCGTGGATAGAAATTACATCTGACTCTTTAAGCAAAGTATCAAAATCTACTTGTTCAATAAAACTGTAAATTGCACCAACTTTTTTGTGGCGGCTGTAAGAAATTACACGCATACCAAAACCTGCTGCCATTTTAGCAAAAGCAAGACCAATTGAACCAAGACCGAAAATACCACAAGTTTTTCCGTAAAGTTCAATTTGTGGAGTAACAACATGGTCAAATTTTGCAGCTTCTAATGGACGGCCATTTTCATCCAGCTTGCTCCAATCTGTCTTTTTAATAATATCTGAATGAGCATTTACGTGGTGGCAAACTTCCATCAACAAAGCCCAACCGTATTCTGCAATTGTCTGAGCGCCATAAACTGTATTTGTAATTGTCATGCCCTTACGGCGAGTCATTTCAACGTCAAATTCACGCCATCCGTGGCCCAAAGTTGCAATATATTTTAAATTAGGATGTTGACTAAGCCATTCTTCATTAATAACTGAATCAGAAATCCAGATTCCAAATACAACATCTGCATCTCCAACTAATTCGTGAAGTTCCTCTGGCATTGGGTAGCCTTTTGGAAATTTAACTTCCAGATCAACACCTGGAATTTCTTTTAATTTATTCCAATGAGCTGTAACTTCTTCTGGAGTTAAGTTTGGCATCATTACATTTTCCTGAATTACGACTACTTTCATAGTTCCTCCAATATTTTAATTACAAATTTTACACAAATTAAAAGTAACCTTATGTTTCTGTCAATAAAAACACAAAAGATTTGTAAATTTCATAGTTTCCAAAGGAAGGTTTTTGTAGACTTTACAATTCGGCGGAAATTTAATTGACCATAGTGCAGTTTTCCATGTATAAACTATGTAACTTAAATCGAATTAAGGAACTTTATTTTGTTTAAAGTTCAAAGAATAAAGGCGGCAATGGGGTCGAACTAAAGATTCCATTGCCGCCTTTTTTTTAACACTAAATCATCCATAGGAGGCATACAAAATGATTAAGTACATTGGAAAACGTTTGCTGCTTGGTCTTCTGACTTTGTTTGTTTTGATTGTAATTACATTCTCAATGACAAAACTTATGCCAGGTAGCCCATTACAGTCAAAAAACATTACTGGAGATTTACTGGAAAAGATGGAAGCTCAGTACGGCCTTGATAAGCCTGTAGTTCAGCAGTTTTTCATCTATGTAAAGAATATGTTGAAAGGTGATTTAGGAACTTCTTATAAAAAAGTAGGAACTAACGTTACAGATATTATTAAGCAGTCTATGGTACCAACTCTTAAGTTAGGTCTTGTAACTGCAATACTTGTTTTAGTGGCTGGTATTTTTGCCGGAATTATGATGGCAAAAGCTAAAACACCACTAGGAAAGGGTGCCTGGCTTACAGGACTTACATTAGGTGTAAGTATTCCAAACTTCCTGGTTGCCCTTCTTTTAATGATTGTGTTTGGTGTTCTTTTACAGGCTGTACCAATTATTGGTCTTTCTTCACCAAAACACTACATTCTTCCTGCAATTGCCCAGGGCTTGTATCCAATTTCGGCAGTTGCCCGTTTGACTCAGTCAAGCTACGAAGAAGTTATTCGCCAGGATTACATAACAATGGCAAAGGCAAAGGGAATTAGTAAATCTACAATTCTTTTCCGCCATGTTTTGAAAAATGCAATGTTACCTGTAATTACTTACATGGGTCCAATGGTTGCATTCCTGCTTACAGGTTCTGTAACAATTGAAAAAATCTTTTCAATTCCAGGACTTGGCCGTGAGTTTACAAATGCAATTATGAACCACGACTACACAGTTGTTATGGGAATTACAATTTTCATGGGTGCAATCATTATTCTTTGTAACCTTTTGGCAGATGTAATTTGTGCAGTGGTAGATCCAAGAACTCGTAAGAGTTTATAGAAGAGGCATATGTCACCTCGAGCGTAGTCGAGAGGTCTAGATTCCTCGACAAGCTCGGAATGACAGTGACATAAAGGAGTACGTATGGAATTAAAAGATATGACACAAGAACAGTTGTTCAGAAAGCTTTCTAAGGAAGAAAAGAACGACGAATTTATTGCGATTGAAAGCCAGACCTTCTTTCAGTCGGTAGTAAAAGAATTTAAGAGAAATAAAAGAGCTGTTTTTGGCTTAGTTGTACTGGCAGTTGTAATTTTAATGGCTTTGCTTGGTCCTGTTTTTTCTCCATTTTCATATGAAGATCAGAACATGGCTTTAAGAAATGCAAAGCCTACAATGGAACATATTTTTGGTACAGATAAAATGGGACGCGATATTTTTGTACGTATCCTTTACGGGGCTAGAATCAGTTTGGGTGTTGGTCTTATGGCAGCCCTTGTAAACCTGGTAGTTGGAACTTTGTACGGTGGAATTGCCGGTTACGTTGGTGGAAAGGTAGATATGATTATGATGCGTATCGTAGATATTATCTATTCAGTTCCTTCTATGTTATACATCGTTTTGATTATGTTGTGGTTAGGTGCGGGTGTCGGTTCAATCATGTTAGGTATTTCCATTACCTGTTGGATTGGAATGGCCCGTATTGTAAGACAGGAAGTTAAGACTCTCCGTGAAAGAGAGTTTACAATGGCAGCCTTTGTTCTTGGTGCCAGTTCAAAACGAATCCTGGTTAAACATCTTTTGGTAAATGCTATGGGACCAATTATTGTAAACGTTACTTTGCAGGTTCCACAGGCAATCTTTACTGAAGCATGGCTCAGTTTCTTAGGAGTTGGTATTTCTGCTCCAAAAGCCAGCTGGGGTACTTTGTGTGAAGCAGCTCGCGAACTTATTCAGGTTTATCCAATGCAGACTGTTTATCCACTGGTAGCAATCTGTTTGACAATCATTTCCTTCAACTTTGTTGGTGAAGGTTTGGAAAGAGCATTGGATCC
>JAZLKI010000071.1:0-14876 GCA_045597485.1 Treponema sp. | reverse complement strand
CAGGTATTAAAAGTTCTTTCATTTCTTTCTTCTTCTACATTAAAAGGACTTCCTGTTCCTGGTGACGACTGGTATGAAATTGACGATCCTGCAGACCTTGCAATTGCGGAAAATCGTTTTGCCACAGGTAAAGAAAAGCTTACAATGTTACAGCATCGTTTTGGTGGTTACTGGCGATTCCCTCAATTAAAAGATTACTGTTATTTGGTAAATCCGTATTTCCCACCTCAGAAAATGGTGGATGAACTTGAAGTAAGTTTTAAAACTCTTTTAACTCAGTATCCTTCTGGTGCTGCACAAATGAGTTTGCTTGCTGGTAAAATATTTAATATTCTTCCTGAAAATATTGTTGTTGGCAATGGTGCAGCTGAATTGATTTCTTCTCTAGGTGGTGAACTTACAGGTAAAATTGCTGTTCCTTATCCTACTTTCAATGAATATCCTGAACGTTTTACTAATTGTGAAATAGTACCTATTAATACTCAAAATAATGAGTTCAGTTATTCAGCTGATGATATTATTAACACTGTAAGAAATGAAAAAGTAAATACTGTTTTATTAATTAATCCTGATAATCCTTCTGGTAACTTCTTGAATAAATCTGATGTTATAAAATTACTGGATGAACTTTTACCTCTTAATGTAAAACTTATTTTTGATGAATCGTTCATTGATTTCGCAGATAAAGATATTAGATATACATTATTAGATCAGGATATAATCAATAAATACACAAATCTTATTGTTGTAAAATCTATTAGTAAGAGTTATGGTGTGCCTGGTTTACGCCTTGGTGTTCTTGCATCATCTAACAATGATTACATTAAGTTAATTAAGAAAACTAATGCTATCTGGAATATTAATTCCTTTGGTGAATATTTCCTTCAAATATATGAAAAATACAGCAAAACCTATGCAACTGCTTGTGATTTAATTGCCGAAGAAAGAGCACGCTTTATTAAAGAATTATCTGGTATCAAAAATCTTAAAGTTTATAATAGTCAGGCTAACTTTGTTCTTTGTAAACTTTCCGGGGACAATTATTCAGATAAGATTGCTGTTGAATTACTAGAAAAATCAAACATTTATATTAAGGATTTAACTGGTAAAAAATGCTTTGATGAACCTCGTTATATAAGACTTGCAATTCGAGATACTCAGGACAATAATATTTTAGTTAATGCATTAAAAGAAATTATCAAATAAATGACCATCGCAATAGACTGCAGAATGATAGACAGTGGTGGAATTGGTTCTTACATTTCTGCCCTGCTTCCATTTTTTATTCAAAACAACAAATGTTTACTCATTGGTAGAAAAGATGACTTGGTTCAATATGAATCAAGTCAGAATGTATCCATAATTGATTGTCAAATTAATACTTTTTCTATAAAAGAACTTTTATTTTTTCCTAAAAATATTTCAAGCCGAATTAATAAGTGTGATATTTTTTATTCTCCATACTGTAACATTCCTTCTGGCATTAAAATTCCTATTTACTCGACTATTCATGATGTAGTTTTTTTAGATGTTCCAAATCTTGCAGGTAAACTTGGAACAATTGTTCGAAAAGTTTTTTATAAATATGCTGTTTATAAATCAAAAAAAATTTTTACTGTATCTAATTTTTCAAAGGACAGAATATGTAAACATTTAAAAACGAAAAAGGATTCTGTAATAGTAACTTATAATGCTTTACCTCACTGGTTCTCTGATAATGTTACGCAGAATATTCAAAAAGAAGACTATATTTTATTTGTTGGAAATATAAAGGCTCACAAAGGTTTACATACTCTATTACCAGCTTTTAATATGGCTCTAAATAATGGTTTAAAATCAAAGCTCTACATTGTTGGAAACTCAGATAATTTTAGAACTGGTGATGATAAAATTAAAGATGAACTTGATAAACTTCCAGAAGGAAGTGTTGTATTCACTGGAAAAATTTCTGATGAAGAACTTAAACTCACTTACCAGAAAGCAAAACTTTTCGTTCAACCTTCTCTTTACGAAGGTTTTGGCATGCCGCCTTTAGAAGCCTTGAATCTTGGTACAAATGTTGTTCTTTCCGATATTCCAGTATTTAAAGAAATCTACAATGAATTTCCTTTAACATTTTTTAATGCTGGCAACTCACAGGATTTATGCAAAAAGATTTTAGAGTCATACTCCAAAGAAACTCCTGTTTCAATTCCACATATTTATTCATTTAATAAAACTTACGATATTATTATTTCTGCTTTAAAAGAGGATTAACATGAAAGTAGCAATTGTTCATTACTGGCTTGTAACTATGCGTGGTGGAGAAAAAGTTCTTGAAGAACTTTGCAAACTTTACCCACAAGCAGATATTTATACAAACGTATATAATCCAGACAAAATTTCTGATGTTATTAAATCTCACAAAATTTTTACAACTAGAATAAATAAACTTCCTCTTGCTAAAAAACTTTACCAGAAGTATATGCCTTTAATGCCAAATGCTCTTATGGATTTAGATTTAACTGGTTACGATCTTATAATTTCCAGCGAGTCTGGCCCTGCCAAAGGTGTGTGCCCTTCTCCTAATGCTTACCACGTTTGCTATTGCCATACTCCTATGCGCTACCTTTGGGATATGTACCATGAATACTTCCGTAAATCTAACCCATTAGTAAAGTTTTTCATGAAAAAAATGATTCCAGGCCTTCGCCAGTGGGATGTTATGTCATCTAATCTTGTAGACCATTTTGTTGCAAATTCTCACTATGTAGCAGCACGCATTAAACGTTATTATAATCGCGACTGCGATATTGTATTTCCGCCTTGTGCAATTGAAAAATATCTTGATAATCCTCGTACACCAGAAGATTTTTACCTTTTCTTTGGACAATTAGTTGGCTATAAGCGTGCAGACTTAGCAATCGAAGCTTGTATCAAGGCAAATAAAAAACTTGTTGTTATAGGCGACGGTAAATCTAAAGATGCAAAAAAATATGAAGCAACTGGTTTAGTCACTTTTACAGGTAGAGTTAGCGACGAAAAGATTAAAGAATATCTTTCTAAAGCGAAAGCTCTTTTATTCCCAGGAATTGAAGACTTTGGTATTATCCCTGTAGAAGCAAATGCTGCAGGGTGTCCTGTGCTTGCTTATAAAGACGGTGGCGCTTTAGATTCAATTAAAGAAAATGAAACTGGTTTATTCTTTGAAGAACAAACAGTAGAAAGCCTGGTAGATTGTATCAACCGTTTTGAAGCACAGCAAAGCAATTTTACAGACAGAAGTAAATACACTGCTCACGTTCAGCAATTCTCTAACGAAAACTTCGTAAACAAAATGAAAAAAATCCTGGAATCGCGCGAACGTATCTAATTAAAAATTGTAAAACCTAAAGTTGCAACAAAACCAAATTTATCATTATATTCATCTGTATTAAAATAATGGAAGGTTGCCTTTTTCATTGCATCAAGGTTATTGTTTTGAATGTCTGTAGCACTTGCTGTTGTATTTGTAAACCAGTCGTAAATAAATCCAACGTTAGCATATACCTTTAATGGGAAATTATTATTTCTAAAATCATAAGAACCATAAACTGAAATAATATTTGACCATTCGTATACACCGTCTTTTAAGAAAGCCTTTCTAAGTTCGCTACGTTTGTTATTATGTAATTCTGAATAAAGATTGTTTCCCCCATCTCCCCATTCAGCACTTCCCCAGTCTACACCGTGGCGAATAAGCTGATACTGTAAACGGAATGTTGCATCTTCAATAGCACGTGATTCAAATTTTAAATGGAATTCATCGGAGTTAGGTGGTAAATAGTAACCTAATGATTCCCCATTATTTGTATAACTTTCGCTGATGTAATGGTCAAAATATGGTGTATAATTTATTCCATGGTGAGTGTAACAGTATGGTTCAACTTTTGTGTAACGGAATGAAACTGTTGTAAGTGGTACTACAGGAACTACAAACTTTGTTCCAACCTGCAATGCATACATGGCACGTGTATTTTCCCAGAAACGTGTTTTCATAGCATTTACTTCATCCAAATATCCGGAAATCCAGATTTGTCCTAAACCTGGGTACATGAATTTTAAATCACCAAATAATGCCAGGTTATCAAAGTCACCATAATTATTTTGAGAAATAACACGATCCAACAATGGGAACATATAAGCAGGTTCAAAACGTTTTGGGTAAACTGCAGTACTACCAAAGTCAAAATGGAAATATTTAAAATCAAAGTCTACTTCTGACATAGCAAAACTATTCTGGAAAAAATAGTCATCATCTGCATAATTACTGTTTATATTTTTTCCATCATCATCAAAAAAGAAAAATGCATCTTTAAGAACATCTTCACGGTTAGGATTTTCTAAGTTTCCTCCTAAAGAAGAAATTGAAAACCATTTTGTTGGCTGAATTTTACTTTCAAAGGCAAAAAATGGACGTGCATGACTATTTAATACTAATGAACTGCCATCATCCATTGCAGCCCATTCACGGAACTGGCGTCCCATAGAAAGTTGTAACGCACCATCAAAGAAAGAACTTTTTATTTCTCCCATCATGCCAAATACAAAAGCATCAACAGTAGGCCATCCTTCTAGCCCTGAAGCAGTTACATTCGATAAATAATAACAAGACCCATCCCATTTTTTTGTAAAATCATATGGAAGATAAGAATTATTTTTATAAACATGAACAACTCTAGGTGTAACATTATTTGGATCAGGAAAATTTTCATAAAGCCAAGGTCCAATTTCGTAATCGCCCATATACTGCAAAGGAGTTTTTGTAAGTCCTACTATTCCTTTTACTTCGTAAGAAACATTATTACTTATATCACCATATACTGTAAGTTGTTCATATATTTCGTATGCCTGAGCATTTGCATCCATCTCATCATAAACCCCGGCAGAAATTTCCCCAGCAAATGAATTAGAAATAGTCAAACTCAAAGGAAGATTTTCATTATTATTGCTTGTTTTATACTGCAATCTTTTAAAATCTAAACCGTCTTCTATATGGAATCGTTCTTTTGTATTTTCGAACAAAGACAATTCATATTCACTGTCTTTATCTTCAAGATATTCTGTAATTTCATCAAGTTTTTTTAATACATAATTAAATGTATAAGGTTTTGTTCCAGAAAGATTTGAACAATATCCTTTTAATTCTGCATAACGTAAAAGTTCATAAACATCGTCGCCAAGTTCTATGGAAGTATGCTGCTGAGCAAAAACTCCTGTACATAAAAATAAAATTCCAGTTAAAAGAATTATAATTTTTTTCATTTTCTCACCTATTTAAATAAATTATATGTCATAGAAATTGATAGTTCAATCCCCTGGTCATTCTTATCTAATTCATTATTTGTATTACACACAAAAGAATAAATACCCTGCGCATTAAACTTTAAGTGTTCATTAACAATATATTCGCCGTTCAAAATAATTCTGTTTGTATATTCAACCACCCCAGATGGAAGCATATTTAATGCTTTTTCTATAAGCTCATCTTCTTGACCAGTTCCAAGATTATGTTCAACTGGAGGGTAATAAGCGTAATAATCATTTTCTGGGTATTTATCGCCTTCATATTTCTTTTTTATATCAAAAATATTTGTATCATTTTCACCTTTCATAGAAAACAAATAACCTAAATTTGCATTCCATTTAGAATTCTTACTAAATCCAAAATTTGCTTTTACAGAAATATTATCTGGCCCAAAAGGTGAACCAAGCCAAGTTTTAATAAAATCTGAACTTAAATTATCTTGTCGCGATCTGTAAAGAGAAGCTTCTGGAGTATGCTTTATATACATATATGGAGATGTGTAAACGCCTTCCAAACCAAAATTCCAGTAGCCGTCATATTTAGAAGGAATTGAAGTATCAAAACCAGCCTGATATGCATAACTATCAGGATAAAAACGTCCATTTCCTGTTCTTTCTGCTTTTGATTGAATTTCATTTTGAGCATATAAAATATATATACGTGTATTTTTAATTATTGTTGTTTCCAGGAGATAACCAAAATATGCACAGAATTTTTCTTCTGCGTAAGGATTGTCATCAACTCCATAATCATTCCAACCACTCATTTGATGCATAAACATAAAAGGATTTAAAAAACGTAACTGGAAAGGTTCAACAACTTGCGAACCTTCCATAATTGAAAATTTAATATTCTTAAAAGCAATTAATTCCAGCTGGTGTAAATATAAATATTTTGAATAATCTACCTGTGTTACATCTAAAGAATATTTTAAAGATTTAGAATACAAGTTCAAAAGAAAATAAGCATCTGTTTCAAATTTATCACTATAATAAACACTTTCCATCATTGTATTTCCTATAGAATAACCTTGTTTTCCTAATTGAATATTGAATCCCCAATTGTTAAAAGCCATTCCTACACTGCCATATGCAAACTTATTGAATAAAAATTCAAAATCATCTGAACCTCTGTATGGAAGATTTGTAAAAGCCGCTGGTTCTGCAGCTGCAAGATGAGATTTACCTACAAAAACATCGTTTTCTATCGCAATATTATTAGTAAAACCAAATCGTATAGGTGCAGTTGCTATATTATCAATAAAATAATAATTAAAAGACCAATCTATATTTGGGTTACTTTTGTAATATAACTCTGGATTCAAAATGACATTAATATCTAAGCGGAGTGCCGAATCATCTAAAACTTCAGTTTTAAATAACTTATTCATTTCGGTAACTAAATTTCTATTAGTGTTCAAAAATTCATACACTCTTAAATACGTATTTTTTCCACTTTCGGAAAGTTTATCATAATCAATTTGATTTAAACAGAATTTTAATTCTGCAACACTCATCATTGAATTATCGTTAAATACAGAGATTCTTTGCTCACGAGTGATTCTGTCTAAATCTTTATACACCCAATGTCCTGTTTTAATTATTTGGGCATCATTCAATACCTGAGCGGTTAAAGTTGAAATAAAAAAGAATGATAAAACAAAAAAGAAAGTAATTTTTTTCATAATCACATTATATAAAACTATAAAAAAAATTCATATATATAAGTAAGAAAGTATCAAATATTAGACTTAAATTATAATTTGTTATATAATATTAATTATGCAAACTGAAGATTTTAAAAGTTATTTAAATTCTAAATATCCACATACAAGCTCTTTTTACTCTGGACTTGCATTGTTTGTTACAGATTTATTAGTTTTAATTGCATGTTTTGGATTAGGTTTCTTTATTGTTAACCTTTTTAATTCTTCAGATATTAATTTCAGATCTTTTATAAACTATTTAATTTATATTCCTTTTATTCTTTTACTTTTTGCCTTTGTTGGGCTTTACCCAGGAATTATGTCTTCACCTACCGAAGATGTAAAAAACTATTCTTACTGTACATTCTGTAGTCTTGTCGGAATTATTCTTACAATTGTTTATTCAACTAAGAATAATAAAGCGCTTTCAAACTTTTTGGTTCAAGACAGTAAAGGTATTGCTGTATGTTTTGCATTATTTATAGCAGTTCTTCTTTCTGTAATTTTGCTTCCTGGTATGCGTGAAGCTGCGAAAAACTTATTGTGTCATAATAAATGGTGGGGTGTTCCTGCTGTTTTTTATTGTTCAGATGAATCTTCATACTTCATTTTGGACAGAATGATTAAAGACAAGAGATTGGGGTATAATCCTGCTGCCATTATTAATCTTTCCTGTAAAGAAGATACAGAATACAAAGGCATTCCTGTTTTTAATGAAAATAAAGAAATCATTAAATGTATTCTTGACCATAACATTAAACAGGCTGTTATTTGTGAATATCATGGCGATATGAACCATGTTATGGCCTCTTACCGTTATACAATTACAGTTTCCAAAAATCAGGGGTATTTTACTCAAACACAGCAAATTAAAGATATTGCAGGTATTATTGGCTTCCAGTCTATTCATAATCTTACTTTTAGACGAAACCTTTTCTTAAAACGACTTATAGATTTATTTATAATTTTTGTCGCAAGTCCATTTTGGATTCCTGTTATGCTGCTTCTTTGTTTACTGACAAAGATTACATCAAAAGGTCCTATCTTCTACGGTCATAAACGTGTTGGTAAAAATGGAAAAGAAATTATATGCTGGAAATTCCGTTCTATGTGTATTGATTCACAAGAAATTCTAGAACAGATTTTAGCAACTGACCCTGTTCGCCGCGAAGAATGGGAAAAAGACCGTAAATTCCAGGATGATCCTCGTGTAACAAAGTTTGGTAAAATTCTTCGTAAAACAAGTTTAGACGAATTGCCACAGATTTTTAATATTATTAAGGGCGATATGAGTCTTGTAGGTCCACGCCCTGTTACTGAACCTGAACTGGTTAAATATGGCGAATACAAAGATTACGTTCTTTCTGTTGTACCTGGTCTTTCTGGCTTATGGCAGGTTTCTGGACGTAGCGATACTGAATACGAAGAGCGCATTTCTTTTGATACTTTCTATATTCAAAACTGGTCTATATGGCTGGATATATGGATTTTAATTAAAACTGTTTGGGTTGTTATAAATAGAAAGGGAGCTTATTAATGAAAAAAATTCTTGGAGTATTACTAACTAGTTTTTTAATTTTTTCAGCAACTTCTGAATCTTATAAAATTGAAAATTATAAATTTAATGTTAAGGGTAATTTCTGGGGAACAACAAACGAAAATGCCCTTAAAAACAATAATCCTGTAGATACAAAAACTGTTTTTTCAGAAGAAGAATTTAATAAATATTTAGAAAATTACAAAAAAGATTTGGAAAGTACCCGTTTGTTTAATTCTGTAGACGTAGAAATTACAGAACTTTCAGAAGAAGAAGATATTAAATCTGTTTCTTTATCAATTTCGTTAGTTGATTCAAATCATTTCCTTGTTGTACCTTACCCTAAATATAGTTCTAACGATGGATTTACATTAAAACTTAAAGCAAAAGACAACAACTTTCTTGGTTCAATGAATACAATGAACAGTGAGTTAAGCATTAATATTGACGATGGTCAGTTTGAACCTGGCCTTTCTTTTTCGTATGATTACCCTTTCTACCTGGGCGAAAACAAATTAACTTGGGTAAATGATTATTCACTTTCTTATACTATTGGTAATTCAATGCCAGATATTACTGCTAAAACTGGTATTTCCTTTGTAAAACCATATGATCGTTATTCATATAATTTTTCGGTATTCCAATATGTTTCTTATAATAATGATTACAAAAAATACGATGACCAGCTCTATTTTACAGAGGAACTTAATTTTTCAACTCCTATAACATTATTTAATTTTAAAAATTACTCAAACCTTAATTACACACCATATATAAATCTTAAATATTACTGGGATTTTGATGGTATAAATAACAATAATAGCGGTTTGATGAGTCCAATTTTGTCATTTGGACATTCTCTTTCTAACAGTAAAGTTAAATGGGATGGAAACTTCCGCCGTGGTTATAGTTTAGCATTATCGAATAATTATAAATATAATTATGCAAATGCCGACTTTGCACCTTCTCTTTCATTTGATGCAAAATTCTTCACTCATGCAAAAATATTTAAGAAAATCAATTTCCTCGATGAATTAGGATTTTATACTCATTTTTACGGATTCACTTATATCGACTTATTTGGAAACCAGTTCCCACAGGGAGAATCTATTAATGGAGATTTACGAGGTCGTTTAGATGGTAAAGAATTAGGTTATCCTGGAAGAAATATTGCTTCAACAGGAGCATTTATTAACATGGATTTTCCAATTCACTTGTTTACTACAGATTTTAAAATTGACATAATCAATTTTGAAACTCAGCTGGCTCCATTCATTGATATTGGAGTTTATTCTAAAGGTGATTCTATTAAACCTGCATTCCGTGATGGTATTTTCTGTGCCGGTGCAGAAGTTCTTGTATTTCCTAAAAAGTTCTCCAGTTTTATTATTAGAGCAAGTTTAGGTGTAGATGTGCTTAAAGCCTTTAAAGATGATGATGGTATTGTAAAAGGTGTTTGGCACAATAAAGAAATCTTTATTGGTTTAGGTGCTCAGTACTAATTATTCCATTACTTCAAGCTGAAGAACTGCGTCACGCTGCCAATAAGTTTCTGGTGACCATTGAATTAAGACAACTAATAGTTCACGAGCAAATACTGAATATCCTTCTTTATTGGAAAATTGAGCAAGTATATTAAAACTTCTCCAGGCATTATTTTCGCTACCCCATCTTACAATATCATCATAGAATGAAGCCTCTTGTAAGAATGTTGTTAAATCTTTGTATTCATATTCGCTATTACGAGATGAAATAATTTCAATTATCTTTGAGAATGTTGTTATTGTTGATAAAGCAGAAAATTGAATTGCTTTTTCTGTGTATCCATTTTCGTAATAATATTCTGCTAGCTGATTGTAAGCATCAATAGAAATATATCTATTGGCTCTATATAAAGAGAAGAATTTTTCCATTGAACCTTTTTTATTTGTTTTAATAGTATGGAGCATAGCAGAAGAAAGAGCTTTATCGCGGAAAGAATCATCTTCTGTAAGAATACTTAATAAATGTTTTTCCATCTGTTCGTAATCTTGCTTCAATCTGCTTATATCTGCAAGCATATATAGGATTTCAAATTTTTCGTCTGGAATATCTAAAACATAAGCATTTGAGAGCGCAAGATTATAGTATTCTTCGGCAAAGTCATATTCGCCTTCAAGTTTATAAATATCACCAATAATTTTTTGAGCTTCTGGATAGACTGTTGAAGACGACATATATTCTAACAACTGTTCCATTGAGTTATTAAAAAATGCATCACCTTTCTTTTTCAAATAATAATTAATAATATTTACAGTATTATATTCTTTTCTAGATTCAAGGATTTTTAAGATAGAATCAATTCTGTCACCAGCTTTTTGTACACTTCTTGAAGTAAGAGAATTTTTTAATATTTCTGTCTGTTTATCAATCTGCTGCTTTCTATATAAAATAGCATCCTCAGAGTATTTCAAGGCTTTTCCGTAATCATTGTCATCGAATGCACTTACAGCATTTCTAAATGCCTTAATGCTATCTCCTTCCGAAAGTGTATAATCGGCACAATAAGCAATTGCAAAAATACTTAAGATTGATATTAAACAGATAATTTTTTTCATCTTTCTTTACCTATAATGAATTTAATTCTTCTTCAAATACTTTATCGGCATCTTTTGAGTCAATCGTGCGAACAATTTCACCTTTTTTAAAAATAATACACTTATCTTTTCCACCGGCAATTCCTAAATCCGCGTGTTTACCTTCACCAGGACCATTTACAACGCATCCCATTACAGCAACGGTAATATTTTTATCCATTGCAAGGAGACGGTTTTGCCAGCGGTCAATAAAACTATGAACATCGAAACCAATACGTCCGCATCTAGGGCAGCATACAATTGTAACTCCACCTTTGCGCTTTCCACATTCTTTAAGAATATTTAAGCCCGCTATAACTTCATTTTCAGGTGAGGAAGAAAGACTAACCCGGATTGTGTCACCAATACCTTCGCTAAGTAAAGTTGAGAATGCAATAGAAGATTTTACAATTCCCCCTATAAGAGGACCAGCTTCTGTTACACCAAGATGCAAAGGGTTATTAAATTTTTGCGCATAAAAACGGTTACAATCAATTGTTTCCTGCACATCTGATGATTTCATACTTACAACGTACTGATCAAAATTTAATTTTTCAAAATTTTCTGCTTCACGTACTGCAGTTTCGCACAACCCCTGGGCACGGGTAATTTTTCCAGTGGCAATAGCATCCTGAAGATCTTTTGGAAGGCTTCCAGAGTTAATTCCAATGCGGATTGCAACTCCATTATCGCGGCAGGCATTTACAACAGTTTTAGTGTTTTCGAAGGAACCAATATTGCCCGGATTAATTCTTATTGCGGCGACGTTGCCTTTAAGGCACTCGAGGGCGAGTTTATAATCAAAATGTATATCTGCAACAAGAGGCATAGTAGTTCTTGCTGCAATTTCTGAAAGTCCAGCTGCACTTTCCATATCTGGAACTGCAAAACGGATAATATCACAGCCAAGCATTTGAAGATCAGTTATTTCTTTTAATGTGCGTTCTAATTTCTCTGGATTTTGTGGAATATCAGTTATAGATTCCTTCCACATAGTTTGAAGAGTTACAGGGGAAGTTCCACCAATAGAAATACGTTTAGTAATCCCCTTTCCACCTAAAAATACCTGTTTAGTCATACTAAAAATATAACATAATTAAAAGGATAAAAAAAGACACCTGGGTGACAGACCTTTAACGTTAAAGGTCTGTCAACGAACGTTAGGGAACAGTCACCGAATGTTCGTTGACTGTTCCCTAACGTTCGTTGACTGTTCCTCATAGTTTAAAAATTTTAAAAAAAAGACGACTGAAATAAATTCAATCGCCTTTTTTTAGTAATTATAAATAATAAGTTAGCGATACGAGACATCAAGGGACGCTTCGCTCAAGCCCTTGACATCCTCGTTTCGCATAGGTAAAAGGATTTTACCTATGCAATCATTGAGAATACCATAGCGAACAAAGCTACAGATTCACAAAGACCTACTACCATGATGTACTGAGCAAAACCTTTTCCTGTTTCACCAAGAGCATCACAACCTGCAGCACCTGCTTTACCCTGTGCAATAGCAGAGAATGCCATAGCTAAACCAGAAGCAATACCAAGGCCAAGAGCCTGTCCAGGATTTGTTGAACCAATTGTACTTAATTTAATATTCATCAACAAGAAACCATAGATTACCTGTGTCAAAGGAGCACCAGCAAATACAGTCAAAATGAATGGAGCTGGTTTGTTATTTACATAACAGCGTTTCCAAGCACCAATTGCGCCCTGACCAGCAATACCGATACCAATTGCTGAACCGATAGCAGCAATACCCATACAAATAGCAGCACCAAGATTTCCAAAAAATTCCATATTTATCTCCTATGTAAGGTCATTAATGACCATTATTTAATTTTTATCCTTAAAAGGATTATATTTAATACCTGACCAAGAAACTCCCAAGTGAGTTGAGAATTCCAAAGTATTCAAACGAACACCATGAACGATTACAGAAAGTAAGTTCAAAATCATGTTCAAGCCATGTCCAAATACTAACAATGCAACAGCGGCAATAAATAAAATTGCGTGTCCTAAAATTGGACCTGCCATTGTATTTACTGTATTTGAAATAGCAGCACCTGCCAAACCTACAGCCCACAATCGGATATAAGATACGATATCTGAGAATACGTTTACAATACCAAGAAGAACTGAAATGATATTCTTACAACTTTCAAGAATTGACTGCCCAATGCTTCCTTCGTAATTAGCAAAGACAAAGCTTAAAGCAAAACCAATTCCAATTAAAGAAATTTCAATTTTTCCAACAGGTACTGAACCAATATTTCCCATCATCTGGAATACTTTACTATTAACAACCATAGAAAGTACAACCCAGAACATACCAATCAACTGTAACAAAGATCCAATATCACCAAGAGATTTAACAAATTTCTTTTCAGACATATTTCTCTTTGCTGCTTTTATATGAGCAACTGAAAGCTGAATTAAAGCAAGGCTAAAACAGAAGATCTGAAGATTCTGATCTTTTGTTAAACCTACACCAGATTCAGTTACCCAGAATGGTACCCATAATCTATCAGGTTGTGCACTTGAAATAACAGGTATTGAAAGTCCTGTAAGCCATGATGGCAACAATTCTGGTGCAATACCAAACCATGTACAAGTTACAGCACCCCATACAACAGTAGCACAACCTACCAAAAGTACTAAACCAAGCATTGGAGAGAAAGGTTTCTTTGCAGCTTTATTTTTGATAATCATTATCAAAGTACATATAGTTACAAGTAAACCATATCCTCCATCGCCAAAAATCATTCCAAAGAAAATGGTAAAGAATAAAAGGAACCATCCTGAAATATCATATTCATTATAACCAGGTACGGTACCCAAAAAGTCTGTAAGTGGATAAATCAAGCTTACAAACTTATTATTCTTAAGTTTAGTTGGAACTTCAGCATCTTCACGGTCTGCATCTTCACAAGCAACAGCCCAAAGATTTTCTTTACATGCATTTTTAAATTCTTCAATATCAGCTGCAGGAACATAACCAGAAATCCAGGCAAGTTCATTCACTTCCCCTGTAGACTCATGATTCATACCAGCATTAATATTTTCAAATTCAATATCAGTTTCAAGATTCTTCTTAAAAGCTGTAACTGCACTCAAATATTTTGCATTATCTGCGAAGAAAGCCTCAATAGTTTCAATTTCTGCTCTATCTGCAGACACTTCTGCTTCCAATTTTTCTGTAGACATTCTTGGAAGAGGCACTTCAAAAGCTTCAGGGATGAGATTTTCAGGTCTGCCTTCTCCACCATTGATAATCATAAATCTTGAAGTCTTTTTGTCTGTATTAACAAGAAGAGTTTCAATATTCTGATCAATCTGTGAATACTTATCAGCAGGAACTTCATACATTTTAAGCTGAATATTCTTACTGTGCAGATAGTCCAAATCTTCAAGATTTACACTTCCCCAAGCCTTGAATCTGTCCAATTCAGTTACATCTGCTGAAATTTCTTCCATAAGCTGCTTTTTCTTATCAGCTTTAGCAACAACTTCAGAACATAAATTTATAACTTCTTCATCAGATAAAGTCTCAGGAACAGCCTTTTTCTGTTTAGGCACCTTGATTTCACCTAAAATTGATTCCGTCACTATTGCATTATTTGTATATTCTTTAAAAGCAGTAAGTTTATCACTTGTACCTTCAAGTTTTTCAATATGCAAAAGACCAACTTT
>JAZLKI010000070.1:0-37779 GCA_045597485.1 Treponema sp. | reverse complement strand
GGTTTAGAAATATCATAACCATATTTAGCAGCCATTGCTTTCATACCCTTGAGGGCTTTAATCTGTTCTGCAACTTCTTCGCGGAGACGAATAACTTCTTCAGTCATTGTTCCATCACCGATGTTAGCAAAATCTTCCTGTTTATAAGCGATTAACTGATCGATACCGTACAAAGCAACACGACGGTAGTCACCAACGATACGGCCACGTCCGTATGTATCTGGCAAACCAGTTAAGATGTGTGCTGAACGTACAGCTCTGTGTTCTGGTGAGTAAACATCGAATACAGCATCGTTGTGTGTTTTATGATATTCTGTAAATACTCTTTTGATTTCTGGATCTACATCGTATCCGTACATTTCGCATGACTGAACTGCCATGTTAATACCACCGTAAGGCATAAATGCACGTTTCAAAGGTTTATCAGTCTGAAGACCTACAACCTGTTCAAGTTCTTTTCCTTCTGGACAGATGTAACCAGCTTCATGAGCTGTAAGACTTGTTACAACGCTTGTATCCATATCAAGAACACCAGTTCTTTCTTTTCCATCTTTACCGATAGAAACTTTATTGTGTTCTTCTTTCTGTAATTTCTGAAGTGCATCAAACAATTTGTTTGTTGCAGCTGTTGGTCCTGCTAAGAATGATTCATCTCCAGCATATGGAGTATAGTTAGCCTGAATAAAGTCACGAACATTTACTTCTGATGTCCATGCACCTTTTGGATTAAATCCTTCCCATTCTGGTCTTAAAGCCATAGAAAACCTCTTTTTTTTCTTCCCAAAAATTCTTTTTGAGAAAATATTTGTACCGATGCCTACCAAACTTTAAAGCCTGACAGATATGGAAAAACTTTCCCATCGGAGTTTTTATTATAATGCAAACCTACCCTTTGCTCAAGGATTAGAATTTGAATATCACACCAAATTTATTTACTGGATAACCTAATTCAAGGTTAATTCCAAAGCCATCGTTGAAGTACCAAGAAGCACCAATTACTTCATGGAATTCTACCATAAATGGAACGTATGGGTAATCTTTACCAGCAATATTAATCTGGAAACCAAGTTTTGTAGCTACATACACGTCAAGATTCTCTGGTGGAAGCATTACATGGTAAGCAGCAATACCGCCAGAATAGAGACTGAAACATGTATAATCATAATAGCTACTATTGTAACCATGAACATCAAAACCTACATATCCACCAAATGTAAATGGAAGCTTCCAGATTGGCTGTGCAATTTGAAAATCTGCAATTACAGCTGGAACAAACCAATAACCATTACCAATATGTGACCAGGAATTAGATACGAGACCTGCATCAATTGAAAGAAGTTTGTCTCCTTGTTCAATTCCAGCACCATAATTACACCAGCTTTCAGACCAATCAAAGTCTTTAGCAAACAATGATGTACTGCACATAATTACTAAAACAGCAATCAAAGCCTTTAATTTCTTCATTTATTTCTCCTTATATTTGATTACCAAATCTGCTATTAAGATACTAAAAATATCAATTTTAGGCAAACAAAAAATGAAATTTTGTCATTTTAAATCGTATACTTTATCAGGTTCTACAATCTCAACATTTTCATATCCTGCTTCTGCCAAATGCTGTCTAAAACCTTCCTGCTGGTCTTTTTCACCATGTATAAGGAAAATCTTTTTTAGTCTGGAAGTATCTATTTCATTAAGCCATTCTATCATTTCAGAATAATCTGCATGGGCACTAAAACCGTTGCAGCGTTCTACCCTGGCTTCAACTTTATACATATCACCAAGAATTTTAACTTCCTTCTGGCCATCAAAAATTCGGCGGCCCAAAGTATCCTCTGCCATATAGCCAACAATCATTACAGTATTCTTAGGATTTGAAATTTCATTTGCCAGATGGTAAAGGACTCTTCCCGCTTCACACATGCCATCTGCAGAAATAATAATCATTGGACCTTCTTTTTTATTCAGTGCCTTTGAATCTTCTACGCTGGTTGTAAAAGTAAGAGAACTGAAACCGAATGGATTTTTATGATGTTTAAGGAAAGCTTCATTTACAGATTCGTCATAACATTCAGGATGAACGCGGAAAACTGAAGTTGCGTTGCTTGCCATTGGTGAATCTACATAAATTGGAACAACCGGGATTTTTTTCTGGTCTGTAAGAAGATGTAAGTAGAAGACAAGTTCCTGGGCACGTTCAATTGCAAAAGATGGGATAATAATCTTTCCTTTACGGGCACTTGCTTCGCGCACAATACGTTCCAAATCCTTCATTGCGGCAGCGTGATTATCGTGAAGTTTATTTCCATAGGTCGATTCAAGATAAATATAATCTGGAGCAGGCATATTTGTAGCAGGATTACGAATGATTGGCTTACATTTGCGGCCAATATCCCCTGTAAATAAAATGCGTGTTTCTTTTTCCGGCTCTTTTGGATTTGGGTTAATAGTAAGATTTGCAAAGGCTGAACCTAAAATATGGCCGGCATCAAAAAATTCCAGTTGAACATCTGGGGCAATAAACATTTTACGATTATAGGAAACAGACACAATCTGATTTGCAGCATTTACACAATCGTTTTCGTCGTAAAGTGGTTTCCAATGGAATTTTTCACCTTTTTTTGCAGCCTGTTTAGCAAGGAATTCTGCATCGTGGGCCTGAATACGGGCACTATCCATCATAACAAGATTTGCAATATCTCTAGTGGCAGGTGTGGCATAAATATTTCCGGTATAGCCTTTTTTAGTAAGAGTTGGCAGCATTCCACAATGATCAAGATGACCATGTGTCAAAATTACAGATTCAAGTCGTTCAGTATCAAAGTCAAAATTTCTGTTTTTTGCATCAGATTCTTTGCGTTTTCCCTGAAATGCACCGCAGTCAATCATAAAATAGCGGTCATCTATCTGGAGAATGTGTTTCGATCCAGTAACTTCCTGTGCAGCACCAATTGAAAAACTTTTAATTGCCATAATCAAACCTCCAATTCCTTTTCCTTTTGACAATTTTATTTTATAACCAAAACATTCATAAAACAAATAAAAAGCATTTTTACGCTATTTTGAGCTATTATTTACAATTATATGTACATACTTTATAATAAAAGAATGTATACGCGTCAGTTAAAAGAGCCGCCAGAACAAATAATTCAAAATGGTAAAGCTGCATTCGGAGCATACTATGACGTATCTCCTTCCATAGACATAAAGGGAATGAAGGCACCCTATGCAGGGATTCCATTACCAGCATTTCTCTCAAATCTCCGTATTAAAAGTCGTTTAGTATACGTTTTTTCAATTGATCAATATATTGGTCTTTCTCAATTTTATGATTTTAAAGCCTTTGGATTAGGTGAAATAACTTTCTGGAATAAAGAATCTGGAAAAAAATATGTATATCACACTATGATGCCACCTCGCCGTCGCTTTGTACCAAAGTTTACTACCAGAGGAATTTGTGCATCTTATAGAAAATCAAGATATATAAAGATTTCCTGGGGCCGCAAGCATCAGCACCATGCACTTTCTTATAAGGTAAAGGGGGATTCTGCAAGACCAAGCAGCGAAGGTTATTTCTATTCTCCTATGCAAGATGATATGCACAAGGACTTTATGTTTGTAAATCCTTCTCCAACTTCTTCACGATGTAATACTATCTGGCTTTCTACAATGAAACTTCACGGGCATATTACAATCAAAGATGAACAGGCTGACGATTCTGAAGGTCTTGGTTTAATGAGACTTTCAAGAGCATATTACAAAATGCATACACATTCTATTCAGGTAAATGGAATAGGAAAAGTAAAGGACAAAAACGTTATTTTCTACCTTGAAACCTCAAATCTTGATGCTTCCGATAACGACTCATATAATTCAAATCTTTTAGTGATAGATGGAAAAGAAACTACTCTTCCTTCTGTATACATTACACATCCATTTGGAATTAATAATAAATGGATTATTCAGGATACAGAAAATATGGTTGATTTAAGTTTTACACCTATTTCTGTAAGTTCCCGAGTTTTAAATATTATTGCTTTGAGAGCTGACTATAATAATATATATGGAACTTTCGATGGAGTTTTGCTTACTGCCGAAGGAGAGAAAATCACTTTGAAAAACTTTCCCGGTGTATTGCAAAAAGGGCAATTAAGACTGTAGGAGAATGCTATGAGTGATAACAAAACAGCCGATTGGGCTCCAGGAACTCTTGATAAAACCCGAAAAAATATCGGCGAAATAAGCCAGCAGGATGCTGCAGATATGGCTAAAAAACTTGGTGGACAGGTTCTTTATGAACGCACCTCCGATAATACCTCTAGCAGTAATTCACCAAATAAAACAGGAAGAATTGTACGTCAAACCTCAAATAATAATTCTGGTAGCGGAAGCTCAGGAGATCATATGAATTCTAGTAATTTTGGAATAGCCGGACCTGATGGTCAGAAGAAAAAGTATGTAAGGGAAGATCTTCCTAATATTTCGAAAAAGACTATGTCTACTATCGACAAACTTATGATGTCCCCAGATTACAAAATTAAACCAAATTATGGTTTATTCAACTTTATCCGTTCTTTCCAGAAAAATGGAACTGAACGCATTCTTCCAGAATTTTACGAATACACTCTTAAGCAGATGATGGACCACATAGAAGGATTTATCACTGTTATTAAAACTTTAATTCAAATTGCGCCTGCAACTTACAAAGCAAAAATTGCAAATGGTACTGATACAAAATTCAAATTCCTTCGCATGGTAGCAGGATGGACAATGCAGAGCATCAAGGTTGAATATATTAATCTTCAGGCTGCACCTCAACCATTACTTGTTGCAGATCTTATTCCTTTTGTACGAGCAATGTATAAACCTTTGGTTACCGTATATTATTTTGGAAATAATAAAATTCCAAAGCTGATTAAGGAAATTTATGCAGATGAATCGGCATATCCTGAATCACCAAAAGATCAGCTTTCTAAATACGCAAAACAGGCTATTACAGAATGGCTCTACATTGATACTGAAATTATTAAAAAGCTCTACCCTCTTTTGCTTCGAATGGTATCTGACACATACGAACCTTATCCTTCATTCTTCAATACAAAAGTTGGAGATATTTTAAAATTTGTAGGTTTGCATAAGTTTGATTTGTTGTTACCTGAAAAACCAAAAGAGCCAGCTCCAGAAGAAAAGAAAAAGAAGGTTGAACCTCCAAAGAAAGGTATAAAAGATGCTACTGTTCTTACAGGTTTGAAATTGTTGGATCAATTATTCCCTGGTGCAGGCTTTGACCATCTTGACGACCATCCTGATATGTTTCCATACTTCCAGCCTTTGTTTAAATTCAAAGACGGTTTTAATCTTATTTCCCCAGAAAATCCTATTCAAGTAATTGCCGTTTTGCAGCACATTATTGAAAACTGTTTTTTAGGTTGTAGAAATATCAGATTCCAAGATGCAGACCAGGCCAAAAAAGGTGCAGAAAATATTGTTGCTGTTATGGACGAATGGTCTGGCTACCGCGAAGACTCTCTTGAACGTCTTTATTTTGAACCATTATGTGATTTAGTAAACTCAATTTACTCACAGCCAGATTTTGACCGTTCACATATTGGTAAGAAAACTATTACTGCTTTACTATGGCAGGTTACATATCATTTTATGCCTAACTTTAAGTTTGAACAGCTGGTTCTTGAACATCCTGCTGACGAAAGTAAGTTCCGTCCAATGTTCCACAGATCAGACTATGCTCGCAAATTCTTAACTTTAGTAATTAATGAATGTGATCAGATGGCAAAAACAAAAGGTAAATGTCAGCTCATTGAAAACCCTTGGGACCATTATACATTTGATATTCCAAACGAAGTTTCAAAACGTCTTGATGTTTTACTTGGAGCTCAGAATAAAACATCAAATACAAATGCAACAAACGCAAACTTGCTTAAATATACATTGTGTTTTATTGCAGTATTAGACTGGTGGATTAACAATCCCGACAGCCCTGCATATACAACAGACCCAATGCATATTTGGCGTGTTAATCCTGGTGATGGAAAACCTCAGTTCTCTGTTCCAGAGCGTTCAGATCAGAATAAATTATTTGCAGATGCAATTAAACAAAGCTACCAGAAGGCAGCGAAATAAATATTTTTAGGAAGTAAAAAAAATGGCAAAGAAAAAGATTCCAATTACTTTATTATGCGGATACTTAGGTGCAGGAAAAACAACTTTGTTGAATAAAGTCCTTACTAACCAGAAAGGATATAAAGTTGCTGTAATTGTTAATGATATTGGTGAAGTAAACGTTGACGAACGCCTTATTTCTAAAGAAGCTAATATTACTGATACAAACAGTATTGTTCCACTTACTAATGGATGTATTTGTTGTACTTTGAAGTCTGACATGGTTACTGGTATTGAAAACCTTATGAAGACAGGTAAGTACGATTATATTTTAATTGAAGCATCTGGTGTATGTGAACCAATGCCAATTGCGCAGGCTATTGAACAGATTGAAATTGGTAAACTTGATAACGTTGTTGGTGTAGTTGATGCTGCACGCCTTGTAGATGAATTCGACGAAGGTAAATCACTTCTTAAAAAAGATATTGATGAAGAAGATATTGAATCTTTGCTTATTCAGCAGATTGAATTCTGTTCTACTTTAATAGTAAATAAACGTGACCTTGTTACAGATGAACAGATGAAGATGGTTCGTGCAGTAATCAACAAGATTCAGCCAACAGTAAAAGTAATTGAAACTACACGCTGTGAAGTTCCTGTTGAAGAAATTATTGGTACAGACCGTTTTGATTTTGAAACAGTTTATGCCTCTGCAGGTTGGGTAAAAGAACTTGAAGAACACGAAGCTCATGAACATGATCATGATGACGACGATGATGATGAAGAATGCGAAAAATGCGGACATCATCACAAAGAAGGCGAAGAATGTGACCATGATCACGACCACGAAGAACACGATCACGACCATGAACACGGACATCACCACCATCATCATGAACACAAACATGAAGGTGAAAGCGAAGATGAATATGGTATCGGCTCATTTGTTTATTACCGCCGCCGTCCATTTAATCGTGAAAAACTTGACCAGTATGCTTCTCGCTGGCCACGCAGCATTATCCGTTCAAAAGGTGTAATGTGGTTCAGTGATGAAGATGAAATGGCTTATGTTCTTGAAACTTCAGGCCGCCAGATTCAGGCAGGATATTCTGGAAACTGGCTTGCATCTTGCCCTCCAGAAGAACAGAAAAAAGTTCTTGCTGAAGAACCTGAAATGCAGAAAGATTGGGATGAAAAAGTTGGAGACCGTATGATTAAAATGGTAATTATCGGCCGCCACTTGGATCGTAAGCAGATTGAAGCAGACCTTGATGCTTGTCTTGACTAATATCTCTATTATATAAAAAAATGCCTGCTGTTTGAATTCTGAGGTATACTTCAGTTCGAATTATTTCAATCAGCAGGCATTTTTTTTATTTACCACAGTTTTTATTTTCTACTTTTACAAGTCTGATTTCTTTTAAATTTTCAACACAATATACATCTGAATTCTGTTTCTGCCTTATTGCATCATTTGCACTAGAATAAGTTATATCATTAAATACACCGTTCTCATCAAACATTTCATTTATTACAACCATATGATTTGAAACATTTGAATATTTTTCACTTAAATCAAAAACTCCCATAATTGCATAATCATCTTTAAGTGCATTTGCTTTAGCTAACTCAACTTTTAATCGCATTTCTCCAGATACTTTTGCAGTGAAATAATCCCAAGTTACATCTGTATTATCATTACTTGATGAAAACACTGTATTCATTGAAACATCTCGTATCATATCTGCTTCATGTCCAGGTTCAGTTGAAAATAAGTTTTTATCGCCGTTAACTCCATATACCGAAGCGTATTTTACTTTATCACAACTGTATACACCCTTATCATACAATTCAAGCATGATATTAGCATAACTAACCACGTAGCAACCAACTTTATTTATTCCATCATTTTCTAAGTCTGTAGATTTTCCTGTTACAAGATCTTCATAAAGATAATCTGTCATTAAATAACGTTGAGTAACAGGTATGATTCTTAAACCTTCTATATCTATGTAATTAACTGGATCACCTGCGCAATATGTATACCAGTTTACTCCATCATGAACGGGATCTTCACTAGTGAAAGTTTTTAATGAAGGAATATAATCTCTTTTTCCAAGATCGATTATTGAATTAACAAGGCTATACCCTTCCCCATAATTATTCAGATATACATCTATTTTTGCATCAGTATTTTTCTTGTAATCTGAAATGACAGGACTATATACACCATCTGTTTTACTTGCAGCAACTCCAATACCATCAAATAAATTTATTTCGGTTTTCAGATTCTTCTTATCTGCATTGCTATAAGATTTAACATAAGAATATTTATTATCCTCGTACGGAGTATAATCGTCATTATTCATGTAACGATATTCATTTTCTTCCATATAAATGCTTAAAGAAATTGATAAATTATCTTTATAAGCAGGAGTTTTCTTTATTGCTCTGTCGGATACACCGTCATATATATTTATATATCCAGTATCGTTTTCATAAAATTCTTTTACTCTCCGTCCTAAAGCATCATACAAATACGACACCTTAGAATTGTCACCAGTCAATTTGTCTGTAGAATAGATTTGTGAAATTCTATTATTCGGAGAATAATCCATTTTAATAGAAGATTTTCTACTCTCGATTGAAATAAGATTTCCAGTTTCACTCCATTCTAAAACCATTGAATTTTCTGAATATCCGTCCATGTATTTTTTTTGTAAATGGTTATTCTCATCATATTCATAAACTATACGTCCAAGTCCATTTTCAACAGATGCTACACCCCCGGAATTAGTATAAGTATATTTTTCAGACAAACATTTCTGATAATTTGGTATTGAGATTCTACCAGCCAAATTATTTTTCGAAAGAATCGAATTCACCTTTGTATATATAGAATCTGGCAGATACAAAACATCCGAATAAGGTTCTGAATCTAAGGAAAATCCACAATCTATAGCCTCATCAATATAAAATCTTTTAAGGTCTTCTGAATAAGGATAATCTATTGCCTGTAATTTTCCATCATGTGCATATTCGTAATGATTATAATTTCCATCTTTATTAAAGTCGTACAGCAATTTACCTTTATCGTTATATATCAGTAAATTGCATCGTAAAATCTGCCCTATGGAATCCAGTGTAATTTTACTCTCGATTAAGCCGTAATCGTTATATGAAGTTTTTTCTACAATCCCATTCCAGTATTTTCTTTCAATTTCACGATTAAAACAGTCATATTCATAATCAATGTAAACTTCCGCTTCTGGCACATAAATACTTTTTAATTGTCCGCATTCATCATATTCAAATTCGTAGCGAATATTATCAATATCTTTATAAGTGCATCTTCCAAAACGGTCATAACTATAATCTGATTTAGATTTTAGATTTATATCAGCGGCTTCAACAAGATTTCCGGCTTTATCGTAATAAAATTCAATATTTGAAACATTATTTTTTATACATACAATATTCCCTATAAAATCTCTTGTAATGCCAGTATCTATTAATGAACTTTTCTTTTCATTGAAAACAGAAGGATAATCATATTTATCCGCACTAAAAGAATCTTCAGCGTTTATAACACCAGCAGCATCATAATAGAATTTTCTTTCATTATTAAAACAATCCTTATATGAAATACTGTGATTTTGACCATCATACTCAGTTTGTCTTAATACATGACCATTTTCAGTAACGCTTATTATATTTCCGTTCTGATTTCTTGTAATAAATCTTTCGCTTTCATCAGGATATTTTATATAACAGATTTGATTACTCCAATCATATCCATACGTTGTTACCCTTTTCTTACCGTCAATTTTTTTTACAATCCGCCCTAGTCCATCATATTCATATTTATTCTGACCAGATTTATCTATTGTTTGAATTATATTATTTCTTCCATCCAGAAAATATTCTTTGAAACTTTCATTTCTATCGCCTATAAAAACTGAAACCCGATTTTCATCATCTGCATATTCAATTTTATAATCAAGAATTGTATATTTATCTTTCGAATTTGAGGATACCAGTCTGCCGTACACATCATACTTATTGTTTTTTATATAACCAGAAGATTTAACTTCTGTAAGTTTTTCATCTTCATAAAAATAGTAATATCTGCCATTTATCAAATCATTCTGGAAAGTTAAATTTCCTTTCCGATCATAATTACAATTAGATACAAGCCCCGTTTGTGTACTGAATAAAATATCAACTCCACCGTCAAATTTATAAACATATTCCCATTTGTTATAGTCTGAATCAGTCTTAAATAGTATTCTTCCAGCTTTTGAATAAACATAATTAATGAAATATCCATCAGAAAAAGATTCTTTTATTAACCGCCCTGATTTATCGTAAAAACTGGTAAAAGTTATTCCAAATCCATTAATACTTTCGATTTGTTTTCCAGAAGGAGTTTCATATATAACATTTTTGCTTTGGGTATTCTCTGTTGTATTATTTTCTCCCGTAATAAAGCTTTTATGTACTCGTGTTATAAGACCTTCATTATTGTATTCCGGTTCTGATTTTACACCTTCAGTTTTGAATTTTGCATGCAGATTATAGCTATTCCATAGAATTTCTGAATTAATATTCCCAGTAGATGAATAATATCTTTCTTTGTATAACGAACCATCAATCAAATATTTTTCGATATTATTTTTACCATCGTACTCATAAACTTCTTCATATTTTTGTCCAGAAACTAAATCTTCTGTAAACATTTTCACTAGTCGAAGTCTATCATCGTAATAATACTCTTTAAGTAACTTATTGTTTTTTACACTTTTCTTTTTTTCTGAATATTCTATGTTTGTTTCTTTTCCATTTTCCTGAACTTTAATCAGACGATTAAACATATCGTATTCAAAGTTATAAACAATAGCCTTATGATTTTCTTTCTCTTCTACAATTTTAGTTACAGAGCCATAATTGTTATATTCAAATTCCACATTTGATTTTTCATTGTATATTTTTTGAAGTAATCCATTAGAATAATAATCATAAGTGCATACTGGGATATTATTAATTAACTCACCTATTACATTTCCATTGTTGTCGTACTCATAACTGTTAGAAAATCCATCTGCATCAATTATTTTTACTACATTGTCATTTTCATAAATTATATTTGTAACACCACCATTTTCAAAAAGCACCTGTACAGGCCTGAAACTTTCATCATAGGAAAACTTTCGTTTAATTCCATTACTTTCAGCACCAATAATTACTCCATATTGGTTCAGTTCAAATTTTGTCTCATTATTTAAATAATCTTTAATATATACAGGATTTCCAGCATCATTTAGTTTATATAATTCACTTTTACCTTCAGCCAAATTGTGAATAACAGTTTTATTTTCAAAATCATAAACAAAAGATTCGGTGCATCCATTTTCATCTGTAACAGAAGAGCAAAGATTTTTTCCAAGCTTGCCATTATATTCATATTCAATATATGTAGAAGATTTTTCATCTTTTTTAATTTCTGTAAGATTATTTTCCATGTAATCATAATCAACAGAAATTCCATCATTGTCTTTAGCTGAAACTAGTAAATCATCAGAATAAACAAAATCCGCACTTCCAGAGGTTGTTCCTGAAATCTTCGTAATATTATTTTTCTCGTTTCTTGATATCTTTATAATCTCACCAGTTTTCAAAAGAATCTCTTCAACAAACCCATTAACAGTTTTATATTTTGTTTCATTACCATTTCTATCCGTCTTTTTTACTATAATTCCAAAATGATCGTATAAAATCTTTGACCCGTCCAAAAAACAAACTTCATAACCGCCATCACAATTGTCACTATTAGATTCTTCCAGGGAATTATTTAAATTTTTAATCTCAAATTTCCCCTGATTTATTACGCCTGAAGATTTCCATACACCATTTCCAGAATACAAGCACTTCCATTCTCTGCCAGTTTCATCCAGATAAATCAGTTGATTATGATATCCAAAATAATTATGAGGATTCTTAAATCTTCCATAAGTGCAAAAAGTATTTTTTTCTATAATAATATTTCTGTCATCTATAATCTTTTGAACAATCTTTAATTCCTCTTCCATAGTATTTTTTACATTCTTTGCATAATTAACGTAACCGGAAGTTTCACTTCGTGGAAAAGACGGATTATTTCTATCATAAGAATTAAATACTGCAATCATTTTCGTAGCGAATTCTATAGATTGTTCTATAAGTTTCTTTTTAGGTTCCCAATCTGCGTAATTACATCTTATAATTCTGGAATCCAGGGAACATTTCCAGTTTCTACCGAATGATTCAGAATATCCATCAGAAATATATTCTCTGGTGACCTTAAATACATCCAGGTAATCCTGGGCAACATAATCTTCGTAATTTACAATATATTCTCCTGTTCCTATAAAAACAGGATCACCAACATATCCATAATCTTTATAGAAGTCACCAAGTTTTCCATATGCATCAATAGTTTCTTCCGCTTTTTTTTCCGCATTTTTATAAGCCTCTTGCGACTTCTGTTCCTTCGCCATAAAATCTCTGATGATTGATTCATATTCACCATCAGAAAGTGTTTCTCTATCCTTCTCCAATTCTTTTATGGCTGCTTCCAGTTCTTTTTTTGTTTCTAAATATTCATTCCATGCTTTCTGATATTCTTCATCTGCTTTCTGAGAAGCAAGCAGGTATTGCCGTTCCTTTTCATAATAATCTGCCATATCAGCAGCATTTTTATTATCAATATCAGATTGATTCTGTTTTCTTTTAAATCGTGCTAATGCATCTTCCGCTTCATCTGCGGCTGCTTGTGCAGCATCCGCAGCCTGCCGTGCAGCTTCTGCAGCTTTCTTTACCCTTTCTTCGGCAAGGCGTGCTTCTTCCGTCCCAGGTTTTACATTTTTTAAATCCTCATTAGCAGCCTTCAAAGCAGCATCTCTTGCAGCTTTATCTGCTTTTGCAGCAGCAGCCTTTGCTTTTTTCGCATCCGATTCTGCCTTTGCTAAAGTTGTATCTTTTTTGGAAGTATCAGCATGAGCTTTTGCCGTTTCTGCCGCTTTTTTTGCCTCCTCTGCTTTTTTTTCAGCTTTTGTAGTTGTTTCGCTTGTTGTACTAGGTTTTGAAAAAAGATTTTTCAAACTCCAGGCATGCACATCCTGAAATACAAAACAACAAGTTAGAAAAAGAATGCAATATTTCTTCAAATATAACCTCTCTAATATTGAAAATAGAACAGTTTATCTAATAAACTTCCTTCTAAATCTTTTGATGGAACATACCCCTTACTATCACTTACAAAACTAATCTGATCGAAAACACTACCTCGTATGTACCCCGCAGGATGTATTGTAGAAAGAATATTTATTTCACTGAATGTTGCAAAATAAACTCCAAGACCACCCATTTGCCGATCTGATGCCCAGGAGGAAATAATTAATTTATTTTCAACTTCTCTAAAATCTTTTTTTAATTGTTCAAGTTCTGCTGGAAAATATTCAATCAGCACATCAATAACAGAAGCAACATCGATATAAACATCACTTTTTTCAGCACCGTAAGTATAAATTTCAGATCTTTTGCTGTTATTTGAGAACAAACCTCCTATCAGATTATTTCTTGTTTCTCTGCTGCTAATTAACCCTGCTGCTGCTTCTGCAAAATTTTCAAAAGCCGTAAAATACGCGGGAACATATTTCATATCTACAGCAACAATAGATGCACGATTTGTATTACCATATTGCTTTTTAAATTGTTCATTTACACAAAGACATAAATTTTGTGCAGTTTTACTTTCGCACCTCTGGAACATATTAAATAAAGATGTGTAATCCCACCCGGAAGCCATAACCAGCCCTTCTGAACCACAAAAATAATTTGCAAAATCTTTTAATTCATATACAACTTCAAGTTCTCCACCAAAACAAGTATCAAATCCTATAAAATCAAAGCGACGTCCTTCCAGTCCATTTTTCAACCCCTGCCCCAATTGCTTTAATGTCATATAAGTTTTTGAAGTTTCAGAATAAGCAAAACCTTTTGTTAATTGCTCATCCTGATTTCTCCAGCCTGTGCCATGTCCCCACATAACAAAACCAGACCTGTTAGCAGGATATTTGCTGTTTATATAATTAATTGCTTTTGACAGAACATAACTGGAAGACATATCTAATTTTGTATATGAATCAAGATATAATCCTAAATCCAGACATTCAATTTGCTCTGAAATCATTCTCTTTTCAAAACTGGTTCTTCCTGTTTGTATTCTATATAATCTTGTTCCGCTCCAATTTCCTTCCGATGTATCATAAGAAACACTTCGATCCAGCAAAACAAAAATACCAATCTTATTTACATCTAATTTCGAAGATTCCATTTCACGTATATCCTCTAGAGCTGCACTTTCAAGATTGTTATCAGCAGACATATAAATCAAAATATTCCATTCGCGCTCGGTAAACGAATTTTCTGGTAAGTCTACTTCTGTATTAACATTATGTTTTCCTTCTATAACCACAGGAGAATTTTCAACAAAGTTTAAGTCACAGGAAATCGTAAACAGAAATGAAAATATCAAACAAAAAAATATTCTACGTTTAATCATGAACCTCCTAAAATACACTAAGTCCAAAAGGATCTGACCAGACTGTTCCATCGGCATAAGTAATATGACTTACATACAAATAATCAATAAAACTGTTTTCATCAGGCAGATAATGAACATAATCATCAAGACTAATACAAATATCCAATGAATCTCGTGGCTTCAAATCTTCTTTAATGGAAAATACCAGATTATTTTTTGTTGTATTTACAGGCTCCCCTTCTTCATCAAAAAGAAAAAAAACAACTGTAAACTCTACAACCTCCTTATCAGACTTATTTACAAAATGAATATCTACGCCACAAATATCAAAATCAGAAACATTTTCATCTGTGACAAATTTCCCTTTCACATAATATGGAACATTTTCTCTGGCAAATACCCCACAGGATGAACATAAAACCAAGAAACTGGCAAATAGAATATTACGAATCACTTTCCATAGTCGCATTACTGCTATCCTCCTTTAAATATTCTTTAAGTTTTTCTTTATATAGTGTTACAACCTGTTGAACATTTGTTGCTTTTTCACAGTAAATTGAATTTATTAAATCCATACATTCCTTATACTCTTCCAGCAGAATCAAGTTTTCGGCTTTATCAAGTGCAGAATTTACATCCATAATCTGACAACAAAATATTTTGCCTCTATCAAAAAAGGCATATTCAGTTTCAGCTAATTCAACAAAGTTTTCTTTATAGCCGGAAATAAAATAGATATCAGAAGGTACATCTGTAAAAACAAAGAATCCACTTTCATTTGTCAAAACACTTTTCCGAAAGTTATGATTATCTCTGCAAGTTACAACAACTCCGCCAACTGGATTGTTTAATTCATCTACGATTAAGCCACATAAATCACCTCTGCCTTCAAATTTCGGGGATGATTTGCATCCCGTAAAAACAAGTACTAAAGCAAGCTGCCATAAAAGTTTTTTTATTTTCATTCAATACTCTCCATTTGCTTAATCATTTTTCCATTTGAATCTTTATAGAAACATAATTTCTTTCCATCGTCATACGATATTTTTCCAATCAATTTCAAATTTCTTTTCTCTTCTTTTTTTTCCACAGATTTCACAATTATCTGTTTTTGCTTCTGGTTAAATAGATTTTCATAATCTCGTAATAAAATTAAAATTCCATATTCACCATTCAGTTGATTTGAAAAACTAATCACAATGTTATATCCATTATTCTCAAGACTTTTAATTTGAAGATTTTTTACACAATGCCCCGTATCTCTTAAGTAATCATCAATTCTTCCAAGAACAGTAAGATTCAAACAATTAAAATCAAACTCAACGGGGGAAGTTTTTTCTTTATTTACTACCGAATTAGAATTCCAGATATAATCTCGAATATCTTTTTGCTCAAACTTCCGGAACTTTTTATCATCTCTACCAGCCTCAGAAATGTTGCTTCGACGATTAAGAACAAAATCATATTCAGGAAGTTTACCGTTATACTCAACTAGTACAGGTTTATTTTCTCCAAACTTTTCCAGACTTTCGGGATACACGCCTTTTAGTTTCATTTTTATATTTTCTTGTAGCCCGTCTCTATTCCATGCAAAATACAAAAGCTTTCCATCTTCTTCCTGAACAACATTTAATATTT
This sequence comes from Treponema sp., assembly GCA_045597485.1. Classification (GTDB taxonomy): domain Bacteria; phylum Spirochaetota; class Spirochaetia; order Treponematales; family Treponemataceae; genus Treponema_D. The sequence goes on along the minus strand of JAZLKI010000070.1, from coordinate 21,437 downwards.
CCTGTAACACCCCATTAAAATCAACCTTTTCATTTTGAACCGGAGTTTTCAAATCTTCATAATTCACTTCTATAGAATCTGAAATTTTAATTTCTCTATGATTTTTTATTCTGTCTATTTCCCAACACAAGCTTAAAATCACCATAAGTGCAATCAAAATCGCCGTAAAAAATTTGTAATAATCATTCTTAAACTTTCGATTTTTATTTTCACTTTCCATGCGAAATCCCAGATGGGGAAAAATAGTTTTTTTTCTATATTCCATTAATTTAAACTTGTTTATTACAAACACATCCAGATAGAATTTACTCTTACATAGTCTTACAGAATAATCAAAACTAAATTCATCACTAAAACATGGATGTCGTTTTTCTAATTCTCTGAAAATCTGTCTTTTCATATTCGGTCGTATAAGATTTCTTACAGCCACTGGAATCACATATTTGTCATAGTCTTTTTTTGCAATACACCTCGCCATATCCACAAGCCCCTTTCCATACTCCGCAGTAAATTATTTCATCATTCTTTTGCTCAATTTGTCTGAAGCTATCTGCCTCCGCCCAACCGATGTAATCAAGTTCCCACAATGCCTTACACATCTTTTGCCATTCAACAAAGGATAAGTCCTCACTATTACAGGCTTTTCGAAAACTTTCTGAGATAAATACGGTGCTGTCTTTTTTCATTCTGACAGCTTCATTTTCTTTGCTGACATTAATAAAAGCGCTTACATTCTGAGAAACACCCGCACCAAGTACAGATAGAATTAAAAGATTTAAAATAATGCTGTAAAATTTCATCTACTCTCCGTTAAGCACGTAATTATTATTCTTATCAAGTTCATCTACCACTAACGCATACTCCTTTTCATTTCTTCTTATTTCATATTTCATTTCAGAGATTCTCAACTGAAAACCAATAAGTAATGCAACTAAAACTGCTAATCCTGCATACAGACAATTACTTCCACGAAACAATATCTTCTCCTTCTCCTTCACCGCCTTCTTTGCAATCGGCTGCGAATGACATAAGTACATAGGGCAAGTTCTCAGGAACCTCTGATGGCATAACGGAACTTTCACGGCTGTAATACTTATAATTGGTTCCCCACGGATCAGCAGAGGGTTCTCGGTCAAGGTAAGGCCCATTCCAGTTTTCTGGGATCGGGTACAAATCCGGTCTTTTCCACAAAGCTTCAATTCCCTGTTCTGTGGTTGGATATCTTCCACAGTCGAGAAAATAGGTTTGTAACGCTGTACTGAATTGGTAAATATCGCTTTTAGCCGCCGACTTTCTCGCCATAGCAACAATTTTCGAAGCAGATGCAATAGTACCTGCGGACAAAATCGCACCAATTGCAAGCACAGCAATTGTTTCAACATAGGTAAAACCATCTGCTTCCCTTTTAAGAAATTCCTTCTTCTGCTTCTTTTTAATCCCATTTTTTTTCTCCTTGTGATGGATTTCTTTCATATAACCTCCCTTTATCAAACCCAATCAAAATTGTTTATAACCGGCATTAAATAATTCAAGATCAAAATTAAAAGAAACGATCCTGTAATTGCTATAAAAATCGGTTCAATTAATTGCAAACAAATAAATCGCCTCTTTTCATCTTTATCTCGAATCCAATTTGCTACTTTTTCGAAAATATCGTTCCCACCACCAAGAGAATCAGCATAATAGAATGCCTCTTTAATTTTTTCATCCAGATTAAAAGCGGTTTGAAAACTCATTCCATATTCAATTTTTTTGCTCGCCTCCATAAATGCTTTACCAACTTTAGTTTCCAACCCCACAATTACAGCTCCACAAGTAAGTGCTACCGATGCTGAAATTCCTTCCTTTATAAGCAAATCAGTTCCTAAAAAAGCTTCATAAAGTTTATTCGTGCCAAGAAGTCTGTTCATAATAAGGAAGATTAAAAAACAAATACCAATAAGTACGCCGAAAAGTTTATAAACAGAATTTTCCTTACTTACATCAATTAATGAATCAAGAAAAATACATGCTGCAAATGAAATAAAAATTACAAACAAAGGATATAAAATTGCCCCCAGTAATTTTTCTCTATTCTCACGAAAGCGCTGACATCTTTTATCCAGATATTGAATTGTAGTTTTTAAATTTCCAGATTTTTCTGCCAGTAAAACAAAATTGATGTAAACATTATCAAAATTAATCACCGGGCAGGTCTTCAACGAATTAGAAAGTAAATCTCCATTTTCTATAGAAGAATAAACATGTAGCGCAGCTTTTTTTACACTTCCATAAGGTTTGTTTGCCATTAGTCTAAGACTTTCTTCCAATGGAACATTTTTCTTTACATATAAATCACACAATTCTCTTGTGAACTTCTCCATTTCGCTTATTCTCCTTCCAGACTCTTTGAACTTTTTTATCATTCATATCCAGCATTAAGTTCTTCCTATTAAAAACTTCCAAAGTTTTCGAAAATAATTCAGAATAATTAGTCTCGTGAATAAAAAACTGATCCAGTTCTTCTTCTCCCATCTCAGGTTTTACCTTTTCTGAAAAACGGGATACCGGAATTCCTATATCTCCATAAAGTTTTATTTCACCATCAAGGAAGTTCAGTTCCTGACAGATAACGCCCCGCAATACTGAGCATAAAATTTTTCGTTCAACCTTAAGATTCTCCAGTCGTAAAATTGCCTCTGCGACTCCCCCTGTATGTAACGTTGCAAATACAAGGTGTCCGGTTAAAGCTGCCCGTAAGGCTGTTGCCGCACTTACCTCATCTCTTATTTCCCCTATCATAATTACATCTGGATCCAGTCTAAAAACATGGTTCAAAGTTTCCTTATATCCATTTTCGTTTTGACCCATTTTTATTTGCGAAACACCTGGAATATAATATTCAGGAGGATCTTCTAAACTTATTATTTTCAGTTTTCCATTATTAATTTTTTCAAGTTCAAGAAGGATTGAGGCAACTGTTGTAGATTTACCAGACCCCGTTGGTCCACACACTAAGACCAGCCCATTTTTGCAGTTTTCCAATTCGCTTATTCTAGTTAATTGATTTTCATTAAATCCTAGAAACTCAATTGATAAAGGAATTCTTGATGTATCCAAAAGACGAAGTACGACAGCTTCTTCTCCGTCATATAATTCATCAATAACATTCACAGAAGATACTCGTATGAACATTGGGTTTTTATTTCCATATACAAAATGACCATCCTGGCTTTTTTGTTTTTCCAGAACATTCATTCCTCCCAATAATTTAATTCTTTGTATAACTTCCCCGTAACTTTTTCTGGAAAGTTTCATAAAATATTCTAAAACGCCATTTATTCTGAATTTCACAACTTTATTTTCTATGTGAATATCTGTTGCATTACGTTTTCTTCCTTCCGATAAAATTCTATCCAGCAATAAAACTGCAGCGGCTTCATTTTTTTCAGATTCTTCAATTACTCTTGTACTTTCATTTTTTTTCTCTTCACTTACATACAATGCAGAAACATAATTTCGAACCTGATTTCTACTTCCTTTTTTAAATTCCGTTACAAGTTCTCCATCCAATGCATTACTCTTATTTTTAATTTTTTTGACATTTTCGATATGATCAAAAAAAGCCCGTCGCAATCTTTGTTTAAGAATTTCATCCTCTGGGTTTTCCAGTAAAAACTTAATACAAGTTCCGTTTTGCTCCTTAACAGCGACCCCATTAAATAGACAATAAGCCGGAGTTAATTTGAAATCATACTTATTCATTTTTATCCTCCAAAGATTTATTAAACAAAGCTTCTATTCTCTCTACCTGCCTTTGCATCCAAACATCATCAAAACCTGTTTCTTCGTGAATCGTCTCCCCTTCAATATGAGGAACAAGATAAATAACCATCTGACTCTTTTCTTTTATGTCAGTAAGTCCCTTAAATAAATTTCCTAGAACTGGAATTTTAGAAATTAAAGGTGTTCTTTTTTGTTGATTTGAATCAGCAGATAAAACCAGTCCGCTTAGAATTACAGGTTCACCACTTTTTCCGCAAACTTCTGTTGTTATTATTTTTTCAGATGTAGGAGGCGGGTTCCCATTTTTTGAAGAGGTATCTGTACCCTGTCTTGAAACAGAAGCAATAACTTTGCTGGTAACCATACCATCTCCACTTACCCACCCAAGAACATCCAGTTTAATTCCCGAAGATATTTCTCTTGTTATTCCGGTGTAAATCGGCACTCCTGTTTCAGGATTAACATTATTATCTCTATAACGATATGTATTCGTATTCTGAAAACTTATCTGTTTACCAGAAATTCCATGCAAAGTTGTGTCGGCAAAAACTCGCGTGCTATTCTCTTCTATTGAATTTTGTAACTCAAAAGCAAAGTTCAAACCAAAAGCACTTATAACATTCAGGTTCAATCCCATTACAGAACCCAAAACTCCTGAAATATTATTTCTGCTATTTGCAGTAAGTCTTTTCCCTTCGAAATTTACACTCCAGTTATTTTGCTGAGTTTCATCATACTGTAAAATCAAAAGATCATAGGTGATTCGAATTACGGGCCTGTCACACAATTCAAGTTCTGTAAGCAAATTTTCATACGCTTTTTCTGTTCCCTTAAAATAGACAGACTGCATATCATCTGCAATAAAAAGTCCGGTTCTATCTACAGAAGGTGGCAAATGCTCAAACAGTTCAGAAGGCTTAAGGTATTTTAATGTAATAAGATAAGATTTCTGGCTTATATCAGTTATTTCAATAAGCTGATTTATAACCTCATCTTCATTTCCATTTACGTACCCAAGGAAAGAATATTTATCGGCCAGTTCAACCGTTTCAATTTTACCTAACCTCTTATACAGAAGCTGAAAAAATTCCTGGGATTTTGTAAAATTCAGCGAATACTTTTTCCAGGTTCTTTTCCCCGAAACCAATTCGTTTTTTGAATCACTGTTAGCAAAGATGTAAAAAATTTCATTGTCATTTGTAAATGAAAATCCACTTTGACAACAAATTTTTTCCAAAGCGTCGGCAAAGTCCACCGAAAAAAACACCGCTCTTTGGATTTTCACTTCTCCGCTGCTAAGCAAACAAAATTCTTTCTCTCGTAAATTCATTTTTTCAACTTGAAACAATTTCTCAATGACTTCTTCGAAAACACAATTCTTCAAATCAAAGAAAAATCCTTTTTCAGTTGCTTCAACAAAACTAAATCCGTCATTTAATTCAATTCTTTTCACATCAGATTTTTTAACAAAATGGTATCCCACGTTATTTCTAACTACCTCATAGTTGCCAAATCTTTTACAAAGACTTTCCATTAAATCAACTTCAGAAATTCCATTAAAATGAACCGAAATTTTCATTCCAGGTAAAGTATCAAATGTAACAACAGTTCCCATAACTACAGAAAGTTTTTCAACAATCTGCGCAGGAGTTAAATCGCAGGCATCCACAAAAAAAAGTCCATTTTCTTTACGTGAATTAAAACGACTTACTGTCCAAACTTTTTCACTTCTCTGAACATACAAACGATTACTACTCAAAAACGCGTCAAAAGCTTCATAAAAATCTTTTCCTGCAAATTTTAAATCCCCTTTGCCACTAACAGTGTCATCAGGAACAATAGATATCCCTGTGTCTATTGAAACCGCAAAGAAAATATCTTTTAGCTCACAATCAGAAAAATCCCAGCTGTAGTATTGTTTTTGTGCCACCGCAAGGCTATTAAAACACACACCAGCAAGAATCAGAACTACAAAGCGTTTGAAGTGATTTATCATCGCAAACTTCCTTCCCAAGAATTTTTTCCTCATCTTATAGTTAGTTGCGTTTATCTTTTTTTTACAAAAAAACTGATATTTTTTTAATTTTTTTTTACAATTGTCATTTTTTTTCTAATCTATTAGAATGGTTCTAGTCAGTTTGGCGAAAAATCTAACACTGGGGGCACAATATGATTACATATTGGCAGCAAATTGACGGTCAATTTACAAAGACTAAAAAAGATGCAGTAAACACAGAGCTTCCACTTTGGGTAGATGCTCGTAATGTTACAAGAGATGAAACAAATCTTCTGCAGCAAGAATATCAGATTGAACAAGATCACATTTTAGACATTCTCGACCCAGATGAACTTTCCCGCATGGAAGATGGAGATAGTGGATACATTCTTACAATCGTAAGAGTCCCTGTTTACAATCCCACAGCCGAAACTCCATATTTTGCCGTACCAGTAGGCATTATTATTAAAGGAAAAACTATTATTACAATCTGTTGGACAGACAGTGAAGTAATTAAAGACTTTGGGGCAAACCGAGTTAGAAACGTAAGATTGAATGATTTCCCATCTTTTATTGTACAGATTTTAAACAGAGCAAACTTAAATTTTTTGCGTTACCTTAAAGAAATTAACAGACGTTCTACATCTATTCAGAACGAAATGCGCCTTGAAATTGAAAATCAGGAAATTATGCAGTTACTTGGATTAGAAAAATCTCTTGTGTACTTTGCAACATCCTTAAAAAGCAACTCGCTGCTTCTGCAAAAAATGAAGAGCACAAAACTCATTAAATTCGACGAAGACGACATTGACTTTGTTGAAGGCGTAATGATTGATAACCGTCAGGCTATTGAAATGGCCGATACATACACAAACATTTTATTTGGTGTAATGGATGCGTTCTCTTCTGTTACTTCAAACAACCTGAATATAGTTATGAAAAAACTGGCCATAATCAATCTTGTTATGATGGCCCCTACTTTCGTAACCAGCTTCTTTGGAATGAACTACAAATTGCCATTTGAAACTTTACCAGGCTATATTCCTGTAATGATAGCAACAGGCCTTTGTATCTTCTCTACATTACTTTGTACATGGTTATTAAACGTAAACCGGGATACAAAAAATGCTGTTGCACAGGGTAAAAAGCTAACCTTCAGACAAAAACGCAAAGTTCGTGCTGAAACAAAGAAACTTAAAAAACAGGAAAAAAGATTAAAATAAGCTGATTTAAAAATTATCGGTCAACAGAACAACAGATTCTAAAGCCCATGTAATTGTAACATTCATTTGGGTCATAGCTGTATCTGTCGCCTGCATAAAGGAACATTGTATATTCAGACCAGCTTCCACCTCTGCTAACACGTTCAAAACCTAATTCTGCACCATAAATATTATCTGTAGTAAAATCTTCGAACCAGTCCCAGCAGAATTCCATTACATTACCACACATATCAAAAAGACCAGCTCCGTTGGCATTACCTGTTGCAGGAAAACTAATTTCATTTGGATCAAAAGGAATTCCGGCAGTTCCTACAATTCTTGTAGAAGCTGCATTTTCGTTAGTCCAGGCATAAAGCAATCCTTCTTCAGGATCATTAGTTACCTGACCACTAATTCTATCGCCTGGCTGGAACCCAGTTCTGTTTCTGCGAGCAGCATATTCCCATTCTGCTTCCGATGGTAAACGATAACCATCTGCATCCCAGTCACAAGTACACAAGTCACAGGCTGCAGTATCACTGGAATCACGTAAAATTTCGCCATTATAGCTATAACATGGAGTTTTTCCACGAAGTTCACTTAACGCATTACACCACACAATTGCATCATACCAGTTAATCATAGTTACTGGTTGTGCTGAATTTTCATCGGTAGGAGCAGCCCCTCGTTTTCCAGCAGAACCGCCCTGCCCTGGATTTGCAAAATAATATCCGAGACTTTCAGAGCGGGCTCTTACAGAATACCACAAAGAATAAGTTGTTTCGTATTTGTTGATTGAAAAAGGCTGAAGTGTTCGTTCAGCAACATAAGTTTGAGTATCTTCGCCAATTGTATACGTAAGATTAGTTCTAAAAGTTACAAGACTAAGATGAGAAAAAGAAGTCTGTGCAAAAATACCAGTAGCGCATATTCCAAAAAGTGAGAACATTACTAATAGTTTTTTTATCTCGCTCAAATCAAACTCCCTTATATTACTGATATATTACAATATTTTATAAAATAAATATACCTATAAATTACACAACTCAGTTGATACAACTTTCCAACCGTCGCCATCTTTTTCAACGTTTAACCAAACATAAGTTCCTTTTTCGCCAAGGCTGCCAGGATTGATTACAACAGTTTCACCAATTTTTTCAATACCAGTTCCTTCGTGAATGTGGCCGCAAACTACTGCCAATGGCTGATTTTCTTTAATAAAGTCTGTAAATTTCTGACTTCCAGCGTGATGTTCTCCGTCAAAAGAATCAAGTTTATCTGCAACAGGAGGATTATGTGAAACAAGAATTAAACTGTTCCAAAGAGATTTATCTCCCGTCTGTTCCACAGAATTAACAACAATATTAAAATCTGCAAGACATTCATCTTCTTCCCGTTCAAATTCTGTTTTACCAGTAAATTTTGTTCCGCCACCAGAACCTGCAAAGGCAAGCCCTTCATGGAAAACAAGAGAATTTTCAACACAAACATCCTGATTATCAAGTTCCTCCAGGAAGTCTTCGTTATCACAGTTTCCAAGAACTGCAAATATATTTTCGTGTTTTGAACAAAGTGCTTCCAAAGCTGCTTTTCCAGTTTCTGGTTTAAAACATTCTGCAAAGTCTCCGCCAAAGATGACTGCATCTGCTTCTTTGAACTGTGCATCCATTTTATCTAAAACATCGTTATGGGCATGCAGGTCAGATATAACTAATAATTTCATAAAAATCTCCAAATTTAAATTAAATCTTATATGAAAATGCTTCCGTAGAAAAACATATGCGCTCAGGCACACATAGCCGTCGCTTTATGTTTTTTCACTCCGCATTTTCATATAATCTTACTTTTCATTTGCTTCCGTGGAAAAACATATGCGCTCGGGCACACATAGCCGTCGCTTTCTTACGGATTATTTATTCAATACAGATTCAAATGCTTTTTTCAATTCTTCCATCTGTTCTTTTGTGCCGATTGTGATTCGGACAAATTCTTCTATTCCTTTTGTTGAGAAGTGACGGATTAGCAATCCTTCTTCTTTAATTTTTTTATACAATTCATCACCAGAAATTGATGGATGTTTTGCAAAGAGGAAGTTCGTTTCGCTCTTTATTACATAAAACCCTTTATCTTTCAAAAAGTTATAAAAATCATCACGAACTTCTGCAACTTTCTTTGAAGTTTCAACGTAATATGCCACATCTTTACAAGCTGCAGTTCCACTTACCTGTGCAACTGCATCAATTGGAAAGTGATTTACACTGTTTTTTACTGTTGTAACAAGATTTACAAGTTCAGGACTGGCAACAATATATCCAAGGCGCTGACCTGCTCCACAAAGGCTCTTAGAGAAAGTTCTTACAATCACAAGATTTTTGAATTCTGCTAAAAGAGGAATACAAGATTCTCCACCAAAATCAACATAAGCTTCATCAACAATAAATATTTCATCTGGACTTGCTTTTTTAATCATCTGGCGAACTTCATCTCGTTTAAGGCCGATTCCTGTAGGCGCATTTGGGTTCGCAAAAATAATTCCCCCCTGATTTGCAGCAGCTCTTTTTAGCATCTCCTCAGTATCAAGGCTCCAGTCAGCTTTAAGAGGAACATTGTCCATTGGAATATTATAAAAGCCTGCATAAACAGGATAGAAGCTATATGTAAATTCAGGCATTACAAATTTTTTGCTTGAATCGAAGAATGCATAGAATACAAAAGAAAGTACTTCATCTGAACCGTTTCCACTGTAAATCATATCTGGAGTTACAGTAAAAGGAATTTTATCTTCAGGGGCTGGAGTAACTTTTCCACCTTCAACATGAGCACGGCACAAAACTCCACCACTCTGATTCAACATATCTGCAATTGCAGCATGAAGTTCATTTGAATCTGGATCAGGATACAATCCTAACTTTTCTGGATGTGCCTGTACAAAATCAACAACTGCTTTTGTAACTACCGGACTAGGCGCATATGGATTTTCGTTTGCGTTTAACTTAATGTAAACTCTGTCTTTAGGCTGTTCACCCGGAACATACGGATGAAGGTTATTCATTCTACTAGATGTAATCATAAGTACATTTTATTCTTTTACACGTTTTATTTCAATTCTTTCTATTAAAGTGAAAATTTAATTATATGTAGGATTAAATCATATAAAAAGAACATATAGAAAAGCTCAAGATTATTAGCGCCACTATCATTTTTTTTAGAAAATGCTCCCGCAGAATGTGATATCTAATAATTGGATAATCCTAAAAAATTACTCCAAGTGTTCGTAATTTTTCTTAACGGATTTCCAATTAAATAGGCTTCGCTCTGTAGTTTTTCTACCGCGTTGTCCGTGGCACTATCGCCCAGAACCAAAATCAAGTCGATTTCTGCTCCGCTTTTTCTAAAAATTAATCCCCTAAATCCCCTTAATCTGTGGTTCCTGTCTTTCGAATTAATCCTAGAATTAAATTGCAACAGTTCCTACTAAAAGTATTCCGCTTACATTACACACTTGTTTTTGATATTTTTATTTTTGTATGTAATTTATTTGTTGATAAATGACCTTTTTTTATATAGAAAAACATGTTTTTACCTACAAGATGAAAAAAACTGAGTTTTGTAGGTAAAAAATAATTCTCTTTTGAAATATTGAAGCAATTTTTAATGTTTTTTTACATACAAGACTTTAGTTTCTTTACTTCTGTATGTAATTTTATGATTTTGGAATCACTCCACACCTAAAAAAACAAATAATAATTACCTACAAAATGTTATATTTTGTAACCTTATATGTAAAAGTAATCTATATGGCTATTCCATTTAAGCAATGGCTTATTGTTTCTGATTAAAATTAGATTTAAATTATAAAAAAGGAACATGCATTAAGAGAATTATTCAATTACATAGTTTGAGTTTCTGCAGTAGCATTAAAAAAAATATTGATATGCAGTTTAGCATAATTTAATATTGTTCATATTAGGAATTTGGGAGCCGTATTACCATATGATTAAACAATGATCTTTGAAAGAAAAATAAATATACTCATTGTTATCATAAATCAATTTAATATTAGGAAAATTTGTATACAATTCTATTTCATCTTCAAAATCTGTTGTAATTGTAAACTTATCTACAATAGGGTTATTATCAATAATAAGTTCAAGTTCTTTACCAGAATTATTTTTTACTTTGATTTTTGTCTTTGGAATATCAGAAACTATACTTTTATCAAAATAATTATTTATTTCTATCGGATAATTATTTTGTTTCAGTGAAAAATGAGCGCTATTAAAATGTCTAATAGTAATTGATGAGAATGGTAATAGTGAATATTCGAGTTTATCAACATGGCCTTCATCTATTACATCGACTGTATATTTTGTATCATTCTGTAAAGTGTAGTCAATTTCAATTACATCACTACAACCAACAGCCACTAACATAAGTAAAACAATAAAAATACACTTTGTTTTCATAATTAAGAAATTACATTCATTAATATAATCTGTCAATGACTATATTTTTTCGAAATATTATTATTTAAGATAATTATTACAAGTATGTAGCGTAGGTAAAAAGTGTCTTAAAAAAATCTGCGCGCAGTACTGCCCTAAACACGGGGGCCCGCGAGCACAGCCTTTTTTGAGATACTTTTAACCGAGAGCGGAATACTTTGGTAAGATTATTTTCTAAATTATAGATTTCTCGACTACGCTCGAAACGACAATTATATTATTTTCTTTTATCTAATAATTTGGTATTATGTGGTCATGATTGAATTAAATAGTAAACAAAGAAAAATGCTTGAAAAAGCTGCTCATGATATGCAGCCTGTTGTTATTGTTGGTGGAGCTGGAGTAACAGATGGTGTTATGCAGATGGTAGATACATCTCTTGCAGCTCACGAACTAATTAAAGTAAAATTTAATGAATATAAAGAAGAAAAACGCGAATTGACAGACGAAATCAGTAAGCATTGCGATGCAACAATCGTAAGAATTATTGGAAACGTTGCAATTCTTTTCCGTCAGGCAGAAAAAGAAGACGATAGAAAATACGCTTTATAATTTTGAAAATGCCCAGCGCACTACTGCCAGGGCATACTTCATCTGATTTTCTGGCATAAAGATGTAATACTTACGTTCGCCAGAAGTCAGAAGCATAACACTATTGGAAACTGACGAAACCGCAGTCAGAGCTTCCAATGGAAATTCATAATCACCACCAGCACTAAATACAACTACCCTTTGATTAGTAACTACAAATTCTCCCTGATTATCTTTTTGAGTTGTTTCTGTAGCATAATAAATTTTTTCGCCAGCGTTCATTCTAAGTTTTAAAAAGTGCACCATTGGAATTTTTGCATCATCTGCCAAAGGTAACTTGTATTTTGTTGTATCAACGTAAGGATTATCGTAAACAGTTTTCTTTCTTGAATTTTTAATATTCTGCCAGATAATAAGGAAAAGCATAAAAAGGAAGAACATAATTGTATAAAACATTCTTCCAGGTACACCCTTCTGGCGTTTTCGTGTAACTTTTGGAATTCTAGGCAAAGGCTCTTCTTCACCCTCTGTCTGTTCTTTATTCAATTTAGGAATTTCATTAATTGAATCTGTAACAGTTAATTCTGTATCGCCTTTTGTTTTTACAGGAAGTTTTAACCCTCCATTTACATTTGCAGGTTCAAGTATAAGAAAAAAATAAACAAGAGCTGCATATAAAACTGTCAAAACCGCACTTAAAATTATTTTCAGTTTCTTTTTCCAATTTGTCATGTAAAGCATAGTTACAATTCCAATTGGTATAAAAAGAATTGAAATAAAGCAGGCAATAGAAATTATACTTGCAGCTCTTGTCTTAGAACTCATATTTTATTTTGCACCCCACTGTGCATAATATGAATCTATTTCTTTTTTAATATCATCAGTAATCACTTTTTTGTCACCATTTGTATAAAGTGCTTCAACAACTTCATCCATAGTAACAATAGCAACAGCTGGGAATCCGTAAGTTTCAGAAATAACTTCAAGGGCAGATTTAGTTGTATCTGGAGCTCTTTCCATTCGGTTCAAGCTAACAATTTCACCAACAATTTTAATTCCGCCTTCTGTAGTTTCCTGGGCACGAATTTTTGGATAAACTTCTTCAATTGATTTTCCAGAAGTTGTTACATCTTCAATAATAACTACTCTGTCGCCATCTTTAATGTTGTATCCAAGAATACCACCTTTATCGGCACCGTGGTCTTTTGCTTCTTTACGGTCACAGCAGTATTTAACTTCTTTGCCATACAATTCAAAGTAAGCAATAGCTGCAGCAACTGCCAAAGGAATACCTTTATATGCAGGACCAAAGAAAACATCTACATCACCAAACTGTTCATGAATTGCCTGAGCATAGTAACGGCCAAGTCTCATAAGCTGACTTCCAGTTACATAAGCACCAGCGTTCATAAAGAATGGTGATTGGCGACCACTTTTTAATGTGAAAGATCCAAATTTAAGAACCTGAGCTTCCACCATAAAATCTATAAATTCTTTTTTGTACTGTTCCATATATTTTCCTTTTTTAGATTTCTCGACATGCTCGAAATGACATTTTATGTGTTCGAAATGACATTTTATGTGTTCGAAATGTCAGTCTACTTTAAACTTGATCTATCCAAGCGGTCAAAACCATCTGTAAGTTTCTTTGCAATTTCTACTAATTTTGCCAAATCACCTTTGCGGCCACCTTCAATGTTCAATGGCATTACAGGGTCATGCAAACTTAAGCGGAGTAAAATCCAACCTTGAACATCTTCACCCTTGAATGAAAGGCGAACACCTTCGTAAGACTGTGGCATTGTATAACCAGCAGCTTCGGCACGTTTTTTGAATTCAGCAAGAACAGTTTTTCCGTAATCTTTGAAATCTTCTCCAGAAATCTTAAAGCGGTATTCACCTTCTTCTACTAATGGAGGAAGTTTTTCAATTAAGCTGTCCAATTTTTTGCCTTCTTTAGCAGCATTTGCCAAAGCAATAACAAGTTTTACAGCAAGGAAAGCACCGTCATCAAGGAAGTAGTTGTCTTTAAGAGCACCGTGACCAGAAGTTTCCATAGCAAGTGGAGCAACTGTACCAGCGGCATTCAATTCCTTTTGCTTGTTGATTACGTTTTTGTATCCGCGCATGTAGCATAAGTGTTTAAGACCAAGTACATCTTCAAGGAAGTATGTAAGGCGGTCAGAAGTTACAGAGTCTGTAATGATTGTAGAACCTGGATACTGTGGAGCCAAAATTGCTGAAATCATAGCGATGATTGAATCACGGTTTACTTCGCTACCATCAGAAAGAACTGCAGACATACGATCAACGTCTGTATCAAAAATCAATCCTAAGTCAGCTTTGTTTTTCAAAACTGCATCCTGAATTGCCTTCATTGCTTCTTTATTTTCTGGGTTAGGAATATGATTTGGGAACATTCCGTCTGGTTCAAGGAACTGACTTCCTGTTGTATCTGCACCAAGTGGCTGTAAAATCTTATCTACAAAGAAACCTGAAGCACCGTTACCAGAGTCTACAACAATGTGAAGTCCTTCAAGTGGCTTTTCTACACCACCAAGTGCTCCCTGAATAGTTTCTTTCAAATGGTTTGCATACAATGGTAAAAGATCAAAAACCTTTGCAGCATAGTTATTTGGAGCTGGATTCAACATTCCTGCCAAAGTCAAAACTTCAGTAATATCTTCATGTTCAAGACCACCGTCGGCATCAAAGAACTTAATACCGTTGCGATTAAATGGAAGATGGCTTGCAGTAATCATTGCAGAACCGTTAAAGCTTGTTTCTGGGAAAACAATAGACATAAACATTGCAGGAGTAGTTGCCATTCCGCAGTTTACTACAGTTGCACCAGCACTAAGCATACCGTCGATTAAAGCATCTGCAAGAGCAGGTCCTGAAACACGTGAATCGCGACCTACACCAATTCTAAGTTCATAAGCAGGAATTCCGCTTTTCTTTTCAAGCCAGCTAACAAAAGCACAACCAATCTGTTTAGCAATCTGAGGAGTAAGATTAACATTTTCTCCTTCAACGCCTTCTACAGCAACACCGCGAACGTCACTACCGTTCTGTAATTTCATTAAATCCATAGTTATTTCCTCATTAATTTAATTGCATAATTTTACATCAATTTTATAAATTTTACTATTCGTGATTTTTAATCTTATTCTTAATTTTCAACTTAAGCATGCTGAATTTAAGATGAGCAAGTTCTTCCTTATACTGAATACTCTGCATTGTTGGGAAGCGGTTAATAAAGCTTTCTGCAGCCTTATGTCTAAGATTCTGCATTTTTTCAATTTTAGCAAGAATATTTTCGCTGGCTTTATCTTTTTTAAGCTCTGCATGTTCTTTTACAGAAGCCATAATTTCTGCTAAAGATTCACCACGGAACCATTCTTCGTGACCATAATGATCCCGTAAGCTTTCACCAAAGTTTTTGAGTTTTTCCATAGATGTATGGAAATCCACAAGTTTACGAACTGTAAAGAATAAATCTACAGAAAGAACAAGGGCAATTGAGTCGGCAGAAACGTTGATTACAAAATCCCCCATCCAGTTGAGCGTATTAATTATATGAGGATATACAAATCTTATTATGCCTAAACCCATAAATCCAAACAGAACAGAATTCAAAAGGCAAACGCGACCGTTAAGCTGAATCTTATATTTAGAATAATCCCACCAGCGGGCGTGAAACAGCTTTTCCATAATCCAGCTTACAAAATACTCTACCAAAGTACACAACAGCATTGAAGCCAGGAAAAGAGGAATCCAGGTGTTATAAAGGCTTGGAGGCAAAGTTAAAATTACCACTCCACCAAAACCGTACACCGGACACAAAGGGCCGTGCAAAAATCCGCGATTTACGAATTTGTGTTCAAAAAATATTCCTACGTAAAGCACCTCGGAACACCAGCCAATAAAGGCGAACAAAATAAAAATTAAAAATGCTGACTGAACTGGCAGCTGATAAATAGGTAATAATTCCATACCTTTAAATATAAGTAACTTTTTGTTATAATTCAAATTTATGGAAGTATTTCTTGGTATTCCCGCTGCTGACGGTACTGGAATTGGTACAGCGTTTGTTATCCCAGACCCTGTAAAACGTGCAATTCCTCAGCATCACATTAGTATTCAACAGATTAATAAAGGCTGGAGCAGATTCGAAGCTGCAGTTCAAACAGTTACAGCTGAATTATCTGATCATCTAGATTCTCTTTCTAAAACTGAAGAACGGGATAAGGCTCAGCGTGAGATTTTTGAAACTTACATTCTTATGCTGGCAGACCCAGTTTTTAATAAGGAATTAAAAGATTACTTCGAAAAAGAACTTTTCAATATTGAATATACAGTTCAGTACAAGGCAGAAGAATATGCCAATCGTTTAAGACAGTCTGGTAACGACTACCTTTCTGAACGTGCTACAGATATTACTGATGTTTTTGGAATGGTTCTTGATGAAATGCTGGATATTCATCCTTTTGATATAAACCGTGTTCCAGATGGTTCAGTAATTCTTGCAACTTCTTTAAGTTCTGCTGATACAATCATCCTTTCAAAACGCAAAATTGCCGGCCTTGCCCTTAGCGAAGGTGGTGTTTCCAGTCACGTGGTAATTCTTGCCCGTAACTACGGCATTCCAACTGTTGTAGGCCTTGAAGGAATAAGCAAAAAAGTTCGCAATGGTGAAACTGTAATTATTGATGGTAAAGAAGCAGAAATTTTAGTAAGCCCAGATAGAGATACCCTTGCAGAATATAAAGCTAAAATTCGCCAGGAAATTCAGCGTAAGCTTAGTCTTAAAGCATATTTAGATAAACCTGCCCTTACAAAAGACGGAACAGAATTTAAGCTTTATGCCAACATTGGTACTCCAGAAGAAGCAGAAATTGCAGTTGCAGAAGGTGCAGATGGAATTGGCCTTTTTAGAACAGAATTTCTTTACATGGCACAAGGTGGCGCTTCCTTAAATGCAGCAGCCCGTTCCTTTAGTGAACAGACACAGTTTGAAGCTTACAAAAAAGTTCTCCAGATTATGGGAGATAAGCCTGTAACAATCCGCACTTTGGATGCCGGTGGAGATAAATTAATTAACTCCGTAGATATTCCTATCATTGATGAAAAAAATCCTCTTATGGGATTACGTGCCGTACGTTTAAGCCTTGAGTACCCTAACGTTTTAAAAACACAGCTTAGAGCTTTATACCGTGCCAGCGTTTACGGAAATTTACGCATTATGTTCCCTCTTATCTGTACAGTTGAGCAGGTAAAAGAATGTATGGATTTAATAGAACAAGTTAAATCGGAATTGAAAGCAGGAAATATTCCTTTCAAAGAAGACACTCCTGTAGGAATTATGATTGAAACAGCTGCGGCTGCCATTGTTTCAGATTGTCTTGCAAAATCAACAAGTTTCTTTAGCCTTGGAACAAACGACTTAACTCAGTACACCCTTGCCGTTGACCGTGAAAATCCACGAGTTGCCGGTTTATATAACGAATTTAATCTTGCAGTCTTGCGACTTATAGAAACTACTATTAACTCTGCTAAAAACGCAAATATCCCGGTTTCCGTTTGTGGAGAAATGGCAGGTCGTCAGGACAGCGTAATGGTACTTGGTGGTATGGGAATCCGCCACTTAAGTATGAGCCCAAAACTGATTTCAAGTACAAAAGAATTGCTTTCACGTTTTACTATCGAAGAATTAGAAGCAATTTCGGACAAACACTTACATTTCTGGAATCAGAACTTATAAGAACAAAACAGGACTAATAATGGCAAAGAAAAAATCAAAACCGGACTTTAGCAAGCCTAAAGACCAAATTGAAGCTACAGAAAATACAAACCAGACTTACGTTCCATTGGAAGAACAGCCTGACTTTATTGTAAATAAAGCTGTAGATGGAATTACAGTTGCACCAGACGGAACAGTAACTGCCACAGGAGACGTTTCTCCAGAAGATGCAGAATATGAAGGACTTCCAAATGTTGTAATTGCTGGCCGCCCAAATGTAGGAAAATCTACTCTTTTTAACCGCTTTTTGCACAAACGAATTGCAATTACAAATGACCAGCCAGGTGTAACTCGTGACCCGGTAGAAGCAACTGCAATTTTAAATGGCAAACCTGTACACCTTATTGATACAGGCGGATATAAACTTACCCGCGATATTGGTACAAAGGAAGCAGAACTTGACGATTACGTTGTAGAACGCTCCCTTGAAATGATAGAAAAGGCTGATGTAGTTATTCTTCTTTTGGACGCTGGCGAAATTACTGGTGAAGATGAAGAATTCATTATTAAAATGCGTCCATATTGGGGCAAAATGATTGCCGCCGTAAATAAAACTGAAGGTGGTAAAAACGAAGCCGAAGCCTGGAACTATGCAAAATATGGTTTTGAAGAATTAATTTTTATTTCAGCAGAACATGGTGACCGCATAGGGGATCTTACAGATTTAGTAACTGCCCGCTGCGACTTTAGCAAAATTCGCGTTCTTTCTTCTGACCGTCCAATTAAAATTGCGATTTTAGGAAAACCTAACACTGGTAAATCGACTCTTTCAAATCGTCTTACTCACACAGAAAATTCAATTGTTTGTGATTATGCCGGAACTACCCGCGACGTTGTTGAAGGAGAATTTGAATACGCTGGAAAACACTTTAAGGTTTTGGATACAGCAGGTATTCGACGTAAAGCTAAAGTTCATGATGATGTAGAATACTATTCTGTAAACCGTGCAATTAAAACTCTTGATGAATGCGATGTTGTTTTCCTTTTAATTGATGCAGTAGAAGGCCTTGCAGAACAGGATAAAAAGATTTGTTCCCTTGCTTTTGAAAAAGGAAGAGGAATTATTTTTGTTTTGAATAAATGGGATTTACGAGAAGATCAGGGAAATAAAGCCATCAAATCTACAAAAGAATGGATGAACATTATGTTTGGCCAGATGGACTTTGCACCAATTCTTCCACTTTCTGCCCTTGAAGGTAAAGGTGTAAAAGATTTGTTGAACACTGCAATCCAGCTTTACGAACAGCTTACACGCAAAATTGGTACAGCATCTCTTAATAATGCCCTTCAGGATTGGTTGGACCGTTATCCACCTCCAGCAAGTAAAACTGCACATTTTAAGATTCGCTATATGACTCAGGCAAGTACAAACCCTGTAAACTTTGTAATTTTTGCTACAAGACCAGAAGTTGTACCTGAACCTTACATTACATATCTTAAAAACAGAATTCGTGAAGACTTAGGCTTTGACCAGATTCCAGTACAATTGGAAATAAAGGGAAGCCGCCAGAAGTGGGAGGATGTGAGGGGGCATTAATGCCTTTGCATAATTATGTCCTATACTATTGGTGAAGTTGAAGAATTAACAGGAATAAAGTCTCATGTTTTGCGTTACTGGGAAGACGTTGTTCCTGGTTTTTCTCCCCAAAAAGATTTAACTGGCCGCAGAATATATTCCCAGCGGGAAGTAGATTTAATACTTAGACTTAAATATTTAATCAACGAGAAAAAGTTTACAGCAGAAGGTGCAGGCCAGCAAATTATAGAAGAAGCGCAGGCGGTGCAGAACAATGCAGAGTTAATTCAGCAGATTCGAGAAACCCGCCAGTTGCTTACAGATGTATTTTTTAAAATCAAAAAAACGGAATAAATTATGGCTGAAAAATTTTATACAAAATTTACTGAAAAAAAATCGAAGGGTGGAAAAAAAGATAAAAAATCTGAAAAACCACAGATTAAAAAAACTGAAGTTAAACCTAAAGCTGAAAAACCTACCCGCCCAGCCACAGAGCCAAAAGTTCCTGCAGCTCCATATAAATTAATTTATTCCCAGTTTGCCGAAGATAAGATTTCCAAAGATTCCCTTTATATTCTGAATAACTTTGATGAAATAATTCAGGGAGTTAAACCTTTGAACAGCCGTCAGTTGCAGCAGCTGCCAGATAACATTCGCAGTCTTTCACACCAGCTTACAGATGACAGAGCCAGCCGCCGCCTTGGTTACATGAACGATAACATTCAGTTAAGCTCTTACGTGCGCTACTATACCTGGTGGAACCTTGTTCGCCTTACAAGACTTTTTTCAAATATTGACAGTTCAGTTTTCCCTAAAAAAGGGTGCGTTTGTATAGATTTGGGAAGCGGCCCTTTAACAGTGGTAACAGCCCTTTGGCTTGCCCGCCCAGAATTACGTTCAATTCCTCTTACCTGGTACTGCCTTGACGTATCTGGAAATTCCCTTGCACTTGGCGAAGACATTTTTCTTTCAATTGCCGCCCGCACTGGAACAGAGGGGACAGACCCCTGGAAAATTATCCGCGTAAAAGGCCCATTCGGAACTTCAATTAAACAGAAGGCCGATTTTATTACCTGTGCAAATATGCTGAACGAATTAGACCAGGCCAGCGATATGCCACCAGAATTCCAGAGCAAAAAATATTTTGACCAGCTTACCGCCTACGGTACAAAAGACGTTAATTTTCTTTTGGTAGAACCAGGAGTTCCTAAAGCATCAAGAACTTTAAGCCTTTTGCGAGGACGTTTTATAGATGCTGGCAAAACAGTTTTAGCACCTTGCCCACATGCGGTAGAGTGCCCTATGAACGGCTTTAAAGCATATACAGGAAGTCAGAATAAATGGTGTAACTTTGCCTTTAGTACAGAAAGTGCTCCAATTCGTTTGCAGAAACTTTCGGAACTGGCAAAACTTCCAAAAGAACGGGCAACTTTGAGCTTTATAACAGTAGTTTCAAATCAGAAAGAAAATTCTAAATCAGATGATTTGTTGTGCCGCGTAGCTTCCGACCCATTCCGCTTACCAGGAAACAATACAGGTTTTTATGCCTGCAGCAAACTTGGACTTACACTTCTTAAAGGCCGTAACCTTGCACTTAAAAGCGGCGATTTATTAAGCGTTAAAATAAAAACACCGGACTCTCTCCCTAAGGATGAAAAATCCGGTGCCTTAATAATCAGTTTGTAGCTAATTATTTATTTGTAAGTTTTCCTACAACAGCAAGTACAATACCAGCAATTAATACATAGAAACCATACATTGCATGTTTGAACAAACCTTTAGCAATTGCTTTGTAAACTTTACTCTGAGTGAATCCAACAAAAAGAACTACAACTCCAACAACCAAAGCCAATACAGCAAGCATTTTTACCAAGTTTGCAGCTGGCAATTTAACACCAATCATAGGAAGAACAGACCAAACAAGACCTGCAACAGCACCAATAAAAATAATTAATGCACCAATAGCTGCGAATCCACCATCGTCAATATTTTTTACGAAGCTGAAACCGTTAGCTGTTGAGCCAAAAAGACCTTTGAACATTGGCAAGAAAAATCCAATTACTGCCAAAGCCATACCAATAAGATAAATCATTCCTACAGAACTACTTTTCTTTCCCAT
>JAZLKI010000069.1:0-9756 GCA_045597485.1 Treponema sp. | reverse complement strand
GAAGCTCCTTGTGGTTCAGAAGGTGTAATTGTAGTTCCATTCTTCAATGGGGAGCGAACTCCTAACTTGCCAAACGGTCGTGCTTCTATTACAGGTATGACTGCTGCTAACACAAACCGTGCTAACATTGCTCGTGCTTCTTTGGAAAGTGCTGTATTTGCTATGCGTGGTGGTTTGGATGCATTCCGCAAGCTTGGTTTCCAGCCAAAAGAAATCCGCTTGATTGGTGGTGGTTCAAAATCTCCACTTTGGCGCCAGATTGCTGCAGATATTATGAACTTGCCAATTCGTGTTCCAGCATTGGATGAAGCAGCTGCTCTTGGTGGTGCTGTACAGGCATTGTGGTGCTTGAAATCACAGTCTGGAAAATGCGACATTGCTGCTCTTTGTGCAGAACACATTACTTTGGATACTTCTAAATCTGCTGATCCAATTCCAGCTAACGTTGCTGCTTACGACAAAGCTTATGCTGAATATCAGAAGATGGTAGAAACAGTAGCTCCTTTGTATAAATAATTGCAGTAAAAATAAAATAATTTAGCAATAAATACCCCAAAGATTGGAAACGATCCTTGGGGTATTTTTTTATTATCATTTATGTGGAAATGAATTTTGAATTTCAGCATAATATCCTTACTATTATGAAAGCATTTATTTCTTTTTTGAAAAAACAAGTTGTTCTTGTTGTTGCATGGCTTTTAGCTATTATTAGTGCATTTTTTGTTCATCCAGGTAAAGAATACTTAGCATATATCGACTGGCGTTCCCTTGGAATATTGTGGAGCTTGATGGTAGTAATGGCTGCCTTCCGTCTGAACGGCGTTTTTGAAGCAATCGGAAAATGGCTTTTAAGCAAGGTGAATAAACTCTGGCAGCTTGTTCTGGTGCTGGTTTTACTTTGCTTTGTTTTAAGTATGTTTGTTACAAATGACGTAGCACTTATTACTTTTGTACCTTTTGCAATTTTAATTCTAGAAGCTTGCAACTGTCCTAACCTTATGATACCTGTAATAGTTCTACAAACAATTGCCGCAAACCTTGGAAGTATGCTTACTCCAATTGGAAATCCTCAGAATTTGTATTTGTTTGGTTTAGGGGGATTTACACTTGGCGGATTCATAAAACTGATGTTGCCCTACAGCAGTTTAAGTCTTGTTTTGCTGGTAATTTGTGTTGCAATTCTTGGTAGAAAAGAAAAGGGAGAATTGGCAGGAGGGGCAGAGGCTCTTGGCGGTGGTGAAGGGGCCCAAAATCAATCTGAAGGATTTTCTGTTATTAAACTTGTGATTTTTACTGTTTTATTTATTCTTTCAATTTTAACAGTTTTGCATTTGCTTCCTTATTATGTGCTGGTGCCAATTGTGCTGGTTTTTATGGCAATTTTTGAGAGAAATTCAATTATTAAGGCCGATTATTTTCTGCTTTTGACTTTTATAGGATTTTTTATTTTTACTGGAAATATTGCAAGAATAGATTTTATAAATCAGCAGCTGCAGAATTTTGTAGGTGGCCGTGAAGTTCTTTTTGGTGTTGCAGCAAGTCAGGTGATTAGTAACGTTCCTGCAGCCCTTTTACTTTCTGGTTTTTCTAAAAATATTTCAGATTTAATTATTGGCGTAAACTTAGGAGGATTGGGAACTTTAATTGCTTCTATGGCAAGCTTAATTTCCTACAAATTCTACGCAGAAGTTAAAGAAGCAAAAACAGGAAAATATATGCTGGTGTTTACAGTTTCCAACATCATTTTCCTTGCAATTTTAGTCGCTTTTGAATGTATTTAACGCTCTGGAAATATTCCTCGTCGGTGTTAAGATGTTCAATAATCATTGGCATATCTGGATTTTCTTCTGTGGCAAGCTTTGCAAACAGTTCAATATCCAGAGTACCCTGACCACAAGCACATTCTTGAAGCTGGAAGGTGTATTCTTCTTTCAGGAGAATATCTTTTAAGTGGCAGCTGTGAATCTGGCCTTTCAAAACAGTAAAGCATTCCTTTAGAAAATCATCATTAAAGAAATATCGCTGTGGATTTGTAATCATGTTTACAACATCAAGGTGAGCTCCAAATTCACTGCGGTTAATATCATTTATAAGCTTTGCATATTCCTGAGGGCTTGAAGGCACCATCCAAGGCATAGATTCAATTGAATATTTTGTATTTTTTGGTTTTGCAGTATCAATGATTTCCTGAACCATTTTTACCGTAGCATCCCAAGTTTCCTTGTTGAAATTTTCACGGTAGCCTCCATCCCAACGTGGTCCATGAGGAGTTCCAGCAACATTTACACAGCAAAGAGCTCCAATTTCGTCGGCCATTTTAAGCTGATTTACAGCGTAGTCCATCCATTTTTCACGCTCTTTTGAATCAGCGGCCATGGTATTTCTCCAAACTCCAACTTCTGCAATTGTAAGGCCTGCTTTATCTGCGCAGTTTTTGTAAGCCATGTAAGTTTCTTTGCCTGCCTCGTAGGTTACAGGGAAATTTACACATTTTAAGCCAAGTGCTACATGCTTTGCAGCCCAATCTTCTGGAGAACTATGATTAAGTGATGAAGAAATACCAAGTTTCATTTAGAAGCTCCTTTTGTGAATAACGCTGGCATCCATATCTGCAAGGGTTTTTACCCCAGTTCTTGCCATTACACCTGCCAGTTCTGCAGTCATTTCTTTCATACGGTCTGCCACCGCATCAGGCCCCTTTTTAAGCAAAGGCATAAGGTGGCGGCCTACCGAAACTGCAGTTGCACCTAAAGCAAGGGCTTTATATGCGTCATAGCCGCTTTCAATTCCACAATCTACAAATACTGGAATTTCCTTTCCAACGGCTTCCAAAATTTCTGGGAGAATTAATAGTGGAGGAACAGAATACTGCATCATTCCGTGGTGATGTGAAACTACAATTCCGGCACATCCAGCTTTAAGACATTTTTCAGCATCTTTAGGACTCTGAACACCTTTTACAACAAAAGGAACCTTTGCAGCCTGAACAAAATCTTTTAATTCTTCAGTTGTTTTTGGCTTCATATCAAGGCCAAGTACGTGGTCGTAAGTTCCATCGGCTTTAAAAGAATGGTCAATATCCATACCAACCGCAAAACATCCAGCACCAACAGCATGTTCAATTTTGCGGAAAACTTGCTTATTGTCTAAATGAGGTTTAATAATCTTAATTGTTGCAGCACCAGTAGCAATAATATCTTCCAGTTCCTTATCTTCGCCCATACCAACCCAATGTACGGCATTTGTAGCGGCTGCACCCTGAGCGTAAACAACCATTCCATTTGGAGCAGTATTATGAAGATGAGAAAGAGCGGCAGTCATAATTGGAGTATCAAAAGTACGTCCAAAAAGCTCAAACTTTGTAGAAGGAGTGTCGCTGTCTAAATAGCGGCTTTCAAGCAAAAGGGAATCAAAATAGTCCCGTGTAATTTTATCTGAATTTGATGTATATTCCATACTATTATTTTACGTTATATTTAGAAGATAAGTTGAAAGAATTTATATAAAAATTGGAGGAAAAATGTCGTTTTTGTTTGTAGGCCTTGGTGGCGCTTTAGGAGCAATTTGTCGTTATAGTCTTAGTCTGATTACAATAAAAGCCGATTTTCCTTTAATGACTTTTATTACAAATCTTTTAGGTGCATTTTTTATAGGATTGATTGCAGGCTTTGCTTCCAAAAATAAGTCGGTTTCTCCAAGTTTAATATTATTTTTAAAAACAGGATTTTGTGGTGGCTTTACCACTTTTTCAACGTTCTCTTTGGAAGCCTGGAATTTAATTCAAAATCAAAAATATGCTACAGCAGGACTTTACGCCGGCCTAAGTTTAATTTTGTGTGTTGCAGGTGTTGCCGCCGGAATGTGGCTTTCTCTGCATACTAATTCAATTCAATCTGAGTTTTAAGCACATTGTCGCTGCCAAAAATACAGCAGATATGCTTACCTTCAAGTTCTGCGTATTTGCAGCAAATCTGCTCGTTTTCTTTTACTGCCTGCTTGTAATTTATGCGGATTGAATGGAAGTCTCTGGCATCGTAAACTGCTTTTGGCAAAACTTCTAATGCGTAATCTACATATACAAGATTATGAACATGGCCATTAAAATCAAAATCACTGCGGCGAACCTGAATTGGAGTTTCGCTGGCAAAAGTTTCTGGAGTTGAAATGCGAGGAAGTTTAGTTTCGGCAAAAACACAGCGGTCTTCCGGACTATAACTTGCAATTAACTCTGGAGGAACCTTGCAAGGGCGATTAGCAACTAAATCCAAAAGAATCCATTTTGTAAGGCCTTTTACAGCCAGTTCACCATTGCAGTAAAGTTCAAAATCACGATTACAACCAAAACCTACAGGAGATTCAGACCAGGTTTTAGCAAGGATTTTATCTCCATATTTAGGATATTTTAAAATTTCAAGCATCCAGTCGGTTAATACCCAGGTTTTACCATTGTTGGAACCTTCAAGGATATTGTCATCGGCATTGTCGGAATGTTTATTTCCCGAATTTTCAAGAATTTTTAGAATGGAGCTAAGCAACATATCTCCATTCTTTTTAAAATCTTCAATTAGTGGCTGGTATTCAAATTCAATAATCATAGTTTAAAAATAACAAAAATCAGTTATTTTGTCATTAATCTATTGAATGCTGGCTTAGGTTTTCCTTCGCGGTCAAAAAGAAGAGGAATATCAGTTCTGCCAGGAACAGGGAAGTCGTTTTTCCAGGTAAAGCGGTCTGTAATTCCCCAGAATACTACATCCTTCAAAATGCCAGCTTTTGATTCCTTCTTGAAGCATTCAAAAAGCTGATAGTAACGTTCTGCCTGCTGATCTAAAATTGCCTGTGTATATTCCTTTTTAGCTTCGTGTTCTCCACCTGGCTGGAAATCTTTGTAAACTGAAACATCCATTTCTGTAACAATTACGTTTAATCCAAGGCTGCCATAAAGTTCAATTGTCTTTTCAATTTCACTAATTTCTGGATTTTGCATGTTAATGTGCATCTGTAAACCAACTGTATCAACTGGAACTCCACGGTCTAACATGCCTTTAAGTAATTCATACATTCCCTGGCGTTTTCCAGGTGTAGTTTCAAGGTTATAATCATTAATAGCAAGGCTTGATTTTGGGAAGGCTTCTTTTGCCCAGTGGAAGGCTTTGTCGATATATTCAGGGCCCATAATATCATACCACTGAGAGCGATCTTCTAAATCACGGAGTTTAAAGTTTTTATCTGAAATACATTCGTTTACAACATCAACGGAACAAATAGAATCGCCAAACTGTTTTCCAACTGTAAAAATGTAATTTTTAAGACGTTCTTCCAATAGTTCCTTAGAAGCTTTTTTACCGTCAACATCTTCAAAAATCCATTTTGGAGACTGGTTATGCCAAACTAAGGTGTGCCAGCGAATATCTTTATTATTGGCCTTACCAAAATTAATAAGATTTTGTGCACCCTTAAAATTGAATACTCCATCGGCCTGGTAAACAGGGCCCATTTTTGTTTCATTTTCTGCAACGATAAGATTAAAATGCTGTTTAACAATGTCTAAATCTGGAAGATTAGCAGGAAAATCTGGTTTTTTGAATTCAGGTTTTGGCATTCCTTCTGGTGCTTTAAAATTCTTAAAAAATTCTTCCATCTGAGCAATGCGGGCCTTTTTTTCATCTTCTGTCATAAAAAGCCAGCCGCTAACTGCAGCACCAACTCTAAAATAATCCTTGTATTCTTCAAATAACGATTTAGACATATAAACTCCTGAGTCTTATTATAGTTAAAGTTTAGCACAATGAAAAAAAAGATAAATAGGTGTTATACATTAAAAAAATTGTAAATTTATAGAAATCTTCTAGTGGAAATTAACTGAATTAGTGTTAGAATAAAAAATATAGGAGTATAAAAAAAATTATGCGTATTAAATCAGTATTCTCACACAGTTTTGAAAAATACGGAAAAGTTTTGACAGGTTATGATGTAACAGACTTGCTCAAAAAACTTGAAGAAACAACTAAAAAACCAGATGCTGCTGTTATCTATGAACCAGGTGATGCAGGTCTTGAAGCTTTACCAATCGCTAAAGAATTCAGCGATAACGCTTATGGCGGAATGCCAATTCAGATTGGTTACTGTAACGGTAACAATACAAAATTGAACTGTCTCGAATGGCACATTGGTTCAGAATTGAACATTCCAGCAAACGACATGGTTCTTTTGTTGGCTCCACTCCAGTCAGTAAAAAATGGAAAATTGAATACTTCTGCAGTTGAAGCATTCTACGTTCCAAAAGGAACTGTTGTTCAGGTTTATGAAACAACACTTCACTATGCTCCATGTAACGCTGTTAAAAATGGCGAAACAAGCAAGGAAGGTTTCCGTGTTATTATCGTTCTTCCAAAAGATACAAACACAGAAAAACCTGCAATCACAGAAAAGAATCTTAATGACAAATTGCTTTGGGCACGCAACAAGTGGCTCATCGCTCATCCAGATTCAAGTGAAGCTAAAGCTGGCGCATTTGTTGGCTTAAGCGGAATCAATATTGATATTGCTACAAAATAAGTAGTACTTATCTTAAGTAAAAGTGCCGTTTCCCTTTGCGTGGAACGGCATTTTTTTTTATAATCAGAATTGAAATGAAACAGATTAAAAACGTTATTAAAATTTCCTTAATTTTTGCAATGGCAATTTCCCTATCAGCCTGTAGCTCTGCTAAGTCAAAGGCAAACACAAAATCGATAGAGGCAATGGACACTTATATGACCCTCCGTTGTTTTGGAAAAAAAGGGGAACTGGCAAATGAAAAGGCAGCTCAGCGTATCCTTGAAATTGAAAATCTGATTTCAACAACCCGTTCCGAAAGTGAAGTTTCCCGTTTAAATAACGGGGGGGGACAGACCCTTCAAGTTAGCGACGATACCTTAAAGCTCATAAAATTTACTAAGCAGGGTGCAGAAAAATCTGGTGGAGCATTTAATCCTGTTTTGTATCCTGTTACAAAAGCCTGGGGTTTTACTACAAAAAATTATACGGTCCCTTCAAAATCTACAATTGCAGATTTGCTTGCTTCAACTGACTATTCAAAAATCACCTTTGATGAAAAAGAAAAAACTGTTCAAATTCCAGCTGATATGAAATTTGACTTTGGTGCTGTTGGAAAAGGTTTTACCGGCGACGAAGTGCTTTCTATTTTTAAAAGCATGGGTATAAAATCTGCCCTTCTTGATTTAGGAGGAAACGTTCAGGTGCTTGGCAAAAAGCCAGATGGTTCACCTTGGGTAATTGGTTTAAAAAATCCTTGGGGCGGCGAAGTTCCTGTTGCAGTTTACCTTGACGACTGTGCAATGATTACCAGCGGCGGTTACGAACGTTACTTTACTGCAGACAACGGTAAATCTTATATTCACATTATTGATGGAAATACAGGCTACCCTGTGGAAAATGAACTGGTTTCTGCCACAATTGTATGTAAATCTGGGCTTTATGGAGATTATCTAAGTACAACTTTGTTTGTTTTAGGAAAAGATAAAGCCATAGAATTCTGGCGTAAAAATCCTGATTTTGATTTTATTTTAATGACAGAAGATCAATCTTTAGTTTACACAAAAGGATTGGAAGGTCGCATTTCCGTTTTTGCACAGTTTAACAGCGTAGAAGTGGTAAAGTAATTTTTACAATTCCTTTGCGCTTAAAGTGTTTTGCAAACGTTTTATAAAGTTACCTTCCTGATTGCGGAAGTTGTCTAAAAGTCCACGGTAATAAGATAAGGTAAGGCCAATTAGTGACTCTGAAGAAGGTCTAAGAGATGCGGCACACTGGGAAAGGGCTGCTGCAATTGAAAGCTTTAGGGATTTTGCAAGGCCGGTAGTTAAGGCACCCTGAGTTAGAGAGAATTTTCCAATCTTATAAAGTATTTTTCCAGATGGAGTTAAAAGGCTAACAATCATTACAAAAATCCAGATGGAAATATGTGGCATAAGCATTATTTTACGGCCAGATAATTTTTGGAAAACAAAGGCTAAAATTAGAGCTGCAGCAAGAACGTAAAGATTATTTATCATAAAACAGGTAATTGCTGCTATTAAAATCACTACTACAAGAATAAGTGCTTTTTTTGAATTACCTTCCTGAGGGGTTGCAGAAAAACTTGGAGAGTCAGCTGGAATTTTTAAAGCCTGAGAAAGAAAAGCTGTAACAATTGCAGCGGCTACGGAGAAAAATAACATTGGAGCTGCAAGGGCAAGGGTTTCTTTTCCTAAATAAAGGGTAGATAAAAATAGCTGAACTACCGCGCTTATGGCAGAACCAACCATAGAAATTCCATAGATAGAAAGCCATTTTCCTTTAATGCGGAAAAGTCCGTACATTAAAATTCCAGAAGCAACAGATTGGGCAATTGAAATTAAAAAGAATGGAGAAACTAAAGTTCCAGCCATCATGCTTGCAGTTACAGATTTTATGATTGTAAGCAGAAAAAAAGAAGGGAAGCTTAAATCGAATGCAAGAAGGATAGCAATGTTTCCTAAGCCCAAACGGAAAAAAGGTACAAAGCGTGGAAGAAGCATTTCTGCGTAGGAAAAAAGCAAGGTTAAAGCACCAAGGTAGGCAATTCGGTTTCTATTCTGCAATGGCATCGAATTCTCCTTGTTCTTTATCAACTCGAACTACTACAGAGTTTGGCAGGCAGATTAATGTTGTTCCCCAGTTTAAGGCAACGCAGGTTTTATTTGGGCAAGGGGAATCTATAATCCTTACTTTTTCATCTTCAACTTGAATTGTTGTAATGCCAATTTTTCCTGGAATTTTGTAAATGCCGTTTTTATTCAGTGGATATTGATATTCGCCGTCTAAAGTAACAACAACAACCTTGTCACCTTTTTGGGAAATGGACTTTTTCATAGTCAGACAGGCAACCAAAATTACCAATAAAAATACTAATATGTCGCCCCATCGAACTCGTCTCATAATTTTTTATTATACAACGATTTCGTACAATAATATAGTAAAGATTTAAGTGAATTTTGCTTGACTTTCCACGTCGTTGTAATAAAATGCAGATAATAGTATTTGGTGTAGAATGGCAAAAATTCTATTCAAAGGATGCTAATTAGGAGAATAAAAAATGAACAAACCAAAAATTAAGATTGGTATCGTAGCAGTTAGCCGCGACTGTTTCCCAGAATCACTTTCTGTAAACAGAAGAAAAGCTTTAGTTGAAGCTTACACAAAAAAATATGGAGCTGACGAAATCTACGAATGTCCAATTTGTATCGTAGAAAGCGAAATCCACATGGTTCAGGCTCTCGAAGACATCAAAAAAGCAGGTTGTAACGCACTTTGTGTTTACCTCGGAAACTTCGGTCCAGAAATCGCTGAAACTTTGTTAGCTAAACACTTTGAAGGTCCAAAGATGTTCTGTGCAGCTGCAGAAGAAACATCTAAGAACGGTGGACTTATCCAGGGTCGTGGAGATGCTTATTGTGGTATGCTCAATGCTTCTTACAACCTTAAGCTCCGCAACATCAAAGCTTACATTCCTGAATATCCAGTAGGAACAGCTGAACAGTGTGCAGACATGATTCATGAATTTGCACCAATCGCAAAAGCTGTTTATGCTTTGAATCACTTGAAGATTATTTCTTTCGGACCACGTCCATTGAACTTCCTTGCTTGTAACGCACCAATCAAACAGCTTTACAACCTCGGAGTTGAAATCGAAGAAAACTCAGAACTTGACTTGTTCGAATCATTCAACAAACA
>JAZLKI010000068.1:0-10225 GCA_045597485.1 Treponema sp. | reverse complement strand
TCGTAAATGCTGAAGGCCCAATCGTTTCTTCAACATGTACACGTGTTCCTGTAATTGATGGACATACAGCTTGTGTTTCTTTGGAATTCGGTGACAAAAAACCAAGTATGGAAGAAATCGAAAAAATCTGGACATCTTATACATCAGTTCCACAGGAATTGAAGTTGCCATCTGCTCCAGAACATCCAATCGTTGTTCGCCACGAAGAAAACCGTCCACAGCCACGCCGTGACCGTGAAACAGAAAAAGGTATGGCTTGTGTAATCGGCCGTCTCCGTCCATGTAACGTATTTGACATCAAGTTCGTTGCTTTGAGCCACAACACAAAACGTGGTGCTGCTCTTGGTGGTATCTTGAACGCAGAATTGTTGAAAGCTAAAGGATTCTTTGACAATCTCTAGACTATGTCATTCCCGGACTTGATCTGGGAAACTATAAATCTTCGGGTCAAGCCCGAAGATGACAGAAATGTCACACGGATTCGAAAAACCTAACGGTTTTTCAGATAAAAATTATGATTTTACGTTAGTAAAATCGAATCCGTGTGACAATTTTTTTTAACTTTTTATGTTTAATATTTTTAAGATTGTTTTTACAGATCAGAACTTTCTGAGTGCGTTTTTACAGACAATTATAATAATTACTATTGGGTTCTTTTTTATGCGGACGGGCATTATTGATGTTTCTGCGAAAAAGACTTTAACTACCCTAATTTGGAAACTGGCAGTTCCATGTTTTGCTTTTAACGCTTTTATGCAGGATTTTGAATGGAACAGTTTTGTATCCAGTATTACAGAATTTTTTCTTGCAATAATTTTCTATATCATTCTTATACTGATTGGTAATGCAATTTTTCATAAAAAAGGTAAAGATTTTTCCACTGTAGCTGGGTTTATGGTGGCTATTGGACAAACTACTCTTTTTAGTATGCCAATTTTACAATCAGTTTATGAAAATAGTGCTGCAGAAGTTTTACTTTACATAAGCACCATTAGTATTGTATTCAGAATTTTTGTATATCTTGTAGCAACAACAGTAATTAGCAGTGCAAAAATAACTTTTAAATCTCTTGGGCCACAAATGAAAAAAGTTTTTCTTACTCCTGTAATGATTGGAATGTTTTTAGGAATACTTGTATTTGTTTTGCAAAATAGGGCACCAGTTCTTCGTATTGATAGAAGTTTGCCAATCCTCTATACAACTGTAAAAAGTCTTGCCCGCATGGTAGCTCCATTATGTATGCTTTTAATTGGAATGAGCGTTGGAGAAGCAAAGCTTTCGGATTGTCTTAAAGATAAATATGCATGGGTACTGGCCTTTTTAAGAAATATTTGCGGACCTGTAATTATTTTAATTTTATGTTTTATTTTACATAAAACAGGCATTTACCATTTTAATGAATATTCTCTTATGGCAATTGTAATTGGATTCAGTGCACCTATTAGCGTAACTTTAAGCATTGCCTGTATGGAATACCACAAGGAAGAAATTGTTGCCAGCAGAGCATGTGTAATTTCAACCCTACTGACTATTTTTACATTCCCACTTTCTTTTGTTATGGTACATTTTACTCTTAGATTTTTATGATTTATTGCCTTACTTTTTAGCCACAATAAGCATAGTACGTAAATTCTGATCATAAGGAGACAAATCATAGTCCCCATAAGCCTTTGCTTCAGAAAAACCACAGCGTTTCATTTTTTCGCACAAATCTGCAGCGGAATAAAGTCTCTGAATAAATACGTGGTCTACAACAGGTTTTGAATCTTTGGATGCACCAAGAGGATAAAGTGTCCACTGTGAACTTAAACCTTCCCACGCCCCTTGTACTTCAAAATGAGTTCTAACTGTGTAACCTGCACGGTCAAATTCTTCCCCTGGAGTCCAGTATTTAATTGAAGTTTCGCGGCTTACACATTCAAGAATAAAAGTTCCGCCAGTTTTAAGACTGTTGGCAATGTTAGTTAAAATCTGCAAATCCTCTTCTTCTGTATCACAATAACCAAAAGAAGTATAAAGATTTATTGCACAGTCATATAAATGGTCAGATTTGAAAGTGCGAAGATCAGAATTGATTAATCTTAAAGGTACCCCTTCCGCCTCGGCACTTTCGGCAGCCGCATCCAACTCTGTTTGAATTATATCTACACCGGTAACATCCAGTTCCAGTGCCGCCAGCTCTACCGAAATACGACCAAGGCCACATCCGGCATCTAAAACTGAATCTCCAGCCTTCAGCCCGGCAATTTCCTTTACCAAGCGGGCAACTTCAGGCGCTTCAGCCCAACGAGCATCATCAAACATAATTGGAGCATAATATGTCCAGAATTCTTCTGATTCAAACCACTCTGCCATAATCTTATTTCCTCTACAGTTTTACTTAATGGTAACGTAAGTTTTTCCAGCACCACCGTCTTCTGCAGGTGCAAACTCAAAGGCTTCAACTGCTGGACAATGAGAAAGATAATCTTTTACTGCTTGCTGCAAAATTCCATCTCCTTTACCATGAATTACACTAAAATGTTGGAAATTATGGAGCACACAAAGATCAATCTGATGTTCAAGAGCGCGAATTGCCTCATCCTGATACATTCCAAGAAGGCGAAGTTCAAACACTGGACGATTCGCACCTTTATCAATGATAGTCTGTCCACCAACGTCCTCGGTGGCAAGGTCAACTGTTACAGATGGAGTATATTCAACCTGTTTTTTTGCAACAAGAGTTAAATCCTTTTGCTTCATAGTCATTTTTACACTGCCAAACTGAACATTCCAGACACCCTTGCGAGTTTCTTCCAAAAGCACCCCTTCGTTACGATTTGACCCGGCAATTACATTTGCGCCTGGCTCGAATACAAGTTTTGATACGTCATTGACAGTCACCGAACGTTGGAGGACAGTCAACGAACGTTGGTTGACTGTCCCCTGACGTTCGTTGACTGTCATCTGCGTATTAATAATAGCTGTTGCATATTTTAAAGCTTCTGTGTTACTCAACTTTTTCTTTGTTTTTTTGTTACTTGCTGGGTGTTTACGAGCTGCAACTTCCTTCTTAAAAGCTTCTTCATCTCGGGCAAGTTTTTCTTCTTCTGCTTCGGCCTTTGCGTCTAAGCGGTTAGTTTCTGCTGTAAGTTCAGAAATATACTGTTTTACTGCCAGAGTTTTGTCTCGGGTAATTTCACCTTCTTTAAGGGTGCGAACAAGATTTTCCAACTGGCGACGACTGTGAATTAAGAAATCATTTAATTCCTGCTGCTTGCCTTTTTTAAGGTTATTCTCCATTTTGCGAAGTTCAAGTTCCTTTTCTTTAAGTCGGTCGTATTTTTCCTGAGCTTCGGTTGCTTTACGTTCAGCTTCTTTTTGAATTTTGTTTAATTCAATGTGCTTACGGTTTAAGCCACGAATCAGTGCGGAAACATCGGCTTGTTCTGTGGCAATATAGTTGCGTGCGGCTTTAGTTATGTTGCCAGGTAAACCAGAACGGCTTGCAATATCAAGAGCGTGGCTTTCACCTGGAACACCCATCATCAAATGATAAGATGGAGAAAGTGACTTCTGGTCAAATTCAACTGAAGCATTTATACAGGCCGGATTTGTATATCCGTAATTTTTCAAGATTCCCTGATGAGTTGTTACCAGAACAAAGCTTTTACGGTTAATAAGCTCATCTAAAACTGCCATAGAAATTGCAGTACCTTCCTGAGGATCAGTACCACTTCCAAGTTCATCAAGTAAAACCAGAGTATGCTTGCCAGCTTTTGTAACAGCCTCTGCAATATTTTTCATATGACCACTGAATGTTGAAAGATTGTTATCCAGAGACTGGTCATCTCCAATATCAGCATATAAATCTTTGAAAATACAAAGACGTGTACCTTCTCCCGCAGGAACTGGAAAACCAGTCTGATTAAGCATTGCAAATAAAGCAAAAGTTTTTAATGTTACAGTTTTACCACCAGTGTTAGGGCCAGTAATAATTAGAACCCGTTTACCATCCATAAAACGAATATCAATAGGAACAGCTTTTTCTCCTAACAAAGGATGTCTGGCTTGCACTAGTAAAGGAGGTTCTTCATCTCCATTTTTACCAACAGTTGGAAGAGCATATACACAATTATGTTCACTACCCCAGCGAGATGCCGCAAGAGTTGTATCATAAAATTCCATTATTGGAAGTGCATCTCTGAACAATGGAATTGAAGGCTGCAGGCTCATAGTTAATTCTGCGAGAATCTTATTTATAACCTGAATAAGTTCATTTTCCTTCTGAATAAGTTCATTACTGCAACGAACAGCTTCATCTGGTTCAATATAAACTGTTTGTGCCGATTTACTTACTTCATGAATAATTCCAGAAATACGATTCTGCTGACTAGCCTTCACTGCCAGCACCTGACGTCCTCCTCGCAAAACAGGAACAAAGCTTTCCAATACTCCCTGCAACTTCTGGTCGGAAGTATAAGTCTGCATAATAGTTTTTAATTTTCCATTTAAGCTTGCAATCTGCTTTCGAATAGCAGCTATTTCTGGTAAGTCTCGCAATTCTCCGTCTGGAGTAATAATTCTAAAAATCAGTTTTTCAGGTTCAGACATATCTGGAAGTTTTTCCAGTTGCTTACTCAAAACCTTCAAATGCAAATCCTCGCCATGCAAAGTAATTGCCTGACGTACACTTGCTGCAGATTTACAGAATTGTCCCAAAGCACGAACCTGCTCTAAAGTAAGTGCCATTCCAGAGGTTTTGATTATTGAATTTAACCCAGAAATAGGATCCCAGCCAGTTAAAGGCGTTTTATTACAGGCCGCCATATAAGCAACCCATTCTCTGCTGGCATCTTTTAAAAATTGAATTTTACCAAAATCTGTAAGAGGTTCCCGTTCCAATAAAGATTTTTTGCCCTCTTCAGAAATACAATATCCCGCTACTTCTTCACGAATACGAAAATAGTCTATTTCAGTTAATGTTTTTTTGTTCATTTTTTAGTTAGTCGCACCAGGAACCGGTTCTAATCTCTTCACTAATACGTTTCCAGCTGTCATAACGTTCTGGAGTAATATCTCCGTTTTCAACAGCATCTCTTACAGCACATTGAGGTTCTGTATCATGCTTACAGTTCAAACCAAACTTACACTTTCCAACAAATGGTTCGAATTCTCTGTAATACAAAGCCAAATCATCAGCTTCAATATCATCAAGTACAAAACGTCTGATACCCGGAGTATCTATAATATTAGCTTTTCTACCCTGAACACCTTCTGTCAAAGTTTCGTTCAAAGTAAGATGAATTAAAGTTCCTTTAGTGGTAGTATGGCTTCCTCTACCATATTTTTTCGATAAACTGCCTGTTTTCAAAACACAGGTGTTGTCCATTACATTTATTAATGAAGATTTACCTACACCAGACTGGCCTACAAATGCAGATAAATGATTTTCCAGCATATCTGCAAACTCTGCCATTCCTTCACCAGTTTTTGCAGAAAGTCTTAAAACTTTATAACCAAGGTCTTCCCATATATCAAGACGGCGTTCAATTTCTTCAAATTCTTCAGAACGACCATCTGTCTGCATTTTTTCTGCCAAATCCCATTTATTACAAACAATAACAGGCGTAATTCCCTGATGTTCTGCCTGTGCCAATGCTCTGTCTGTAAAACGTGGACGGAAAGGTGGTTCATCTGGAGTTGTAACAAGAATAAGATAATCAAGATTGCTTGCCAGTAACTGTGGACATCGGCCTTTTACATTCCATCGCAAGAATGTATTCTTTCTTTTTTCTAATGTTACAATCTGTCCTTTTTCATCATTTATAGGATCTGGTTCAATTTCTACAATATCACCAGGAGCAATAGGATTATAAAATTCCTTCTCTGTTTTTATCACTTTACCTTTGATGGTACAGTTTCTAGTTACTTCATCCTCACATTCAACAGTAAAGAGATTAACAGTTCCAGCTATTACAGTTCCTTTTACCATATTTCCTATTGTAAACCTTCAATTTCATTAAATAAAGCAGCATATAAAGTTGCTTTATCGCTGTTTGTAGTTTTAATTGTATTAGCCATACGTCTTGCAATGGCCATTACAACTTTATAACCAAAAACAGGTTCTGCATCACAAATTTTTTCAAAGTTCTTATTGTTCAAAACAATTGTTGTTACTTCAGAAGAAGCTTTTACAGTTGCAGTTCTGGCATCATCACTAATTAAAGCGGTTTCTCCAAAGAAGATTCCCTGATCTGCATTCAAACTTGCAAGGGCCAGTACATCTCCTGCAGGAGTATTTCTTTCAATCTGAACAGAACCTTTATACAAAATATAAAATTCAGTTCCAAAATCTCCCTCTTTAATAATTACATCACCAGTTGAAAATTTCTTTAATTGAATATTATCGTATACAGCTTTTAAGATTCGTTTATTATCTTCAGTATCTGCAACAAAATCTGAAAACAAATCAATTTTTCTTAATCTTGGAAGTACAGTTTCAAAATCATCCATCTTCTTACTCCTTCCTTATTTTCCACGAACGTAAATTGCTTTTGTATTCTTCTGAATAACAAAATCTGGAGAAGGTGTTAATACAGGATCATTACTCTTCAAAGTTTTAATTTTCTGAAGATTATCAATTACACCTTTTACATCGGGATTTTTCTGTGCATCACGCAAAGCATCTCGTCTTCTTTGATGGAAATTACCAGTGTTAAGCAAAAGCCCAACAAGAACACCATTTTTATTTCCGGCAGCAGTTTCTGAATCACATAAATCTTTATAAGTTTTTCCTACAAAGCTTTCTTGAATATTTTCTACTATAATGCCAGTATCTGCATCATCACTAATCAAAGCACGAATTACATTACTATATCCCATTCCAGATGAAGCAGTTGCTAAAAGACTGTGTTCATATTCCTGTGTAAGAATAATTTCATCACAATGTGCCAGCTGAAGATGTTTTTCAAATTTTGAATCCAAAAGTTCTGCTGCCACATAAACTGCAGGATTCAGATTTTGAATTGTATGAACAGCAAGAACTGTACGACTATCAATTTCAAGATTTGAATATTTCTGTGAATGATCTGCAATAATAAGTGCACGGTCTGCAGTTTCAATAAAGGCACGTTTCAAAGTTGCTTCATCAGAAAAATCGCCGGAAACATATTTTATACCCTTAAAACGTTTTTCCTGACGAACCTGTTCAATCTGTTCACTTGGTGCATCATTTACAAGAACAATCATTTCAGGATCAATATCAGGATTTGAATTTAATACAGTATCAAGAATCTTATCAAAGCCGGTTCTCCAGCCACAAAGTAAAAAATGTCCTTTCATATTTTTAAGTTTTTTTAACCCCTTATCATTTTTCATCTGCATTTCCATAAAAACAGATGCGATTTTACCAGTAATAACACTTAGTAAAATCATTCCAAAAATCAAAAGTACAAATGCGGCTGAACGGCCCCCTAATGATTTTACACAATAATCAAAATATCCTGCAAAAATTGCAACAAAAGTAAACCAAACAGAGTCGAACATTGATTCTATTCCACTTTCTGTTTGAGTTTCTGTTCTAAAAACTTCTATAGTAGCAAGAACAATAATAACTGCAATTGCAAGGTACCCATAAGTTAAAGGATTCTTAAATGCAAATTTTAGATTGCGAAGAAACTTTTTAAATCTGCCTGCGGTTTTCTTATTTTTCATACTTTTCTACATCTTTTCCAAATAAGGAACCAAGACAAGATTCATTGCATTTTTAATAACCTGCAAAGTACATTCTGCAAGGTAAAGACGGGCACCAGCAAGTTTTGTGTCCCCTGCATTTACAATTGAACAAGTCTGGTAGAATTTACTAAAGGCTTTTGCAGTTTCGTATACATAACCTGCAACTCCACTTGGATCAAGATTTTCAGCAGATTTTGCAACAACAGTTGGGAAGTCTCCTAAAAGTCTAATTAAAGCCCATTCATCTTCACTTGAAAGCATTGCAACTGCTTCGTCGGAATTATCAATTTTAATTCCAGCTTCCGCAGCTTTTCCAAGAATAGAATTAATGCGAGCACCCATATACTGAAGATATGGACCTGTATTTCCATTGAAGCTTAAACTTTCAGCAGGATTAAACAACATATCTTTTACAGGAGTTGCCTGAAGCATGTAGTAATGCAAAGCACCAATTGCAACCTTTTCTGCAACATCATCTGCATCCCCTACTTCACCATCACGACCACGTTCTTTAATTGCTTCAAGAGCATCTGCGTGAAGTGAGTCTACCAAATCATCAGCATCAACTACAGTACCTTCACGGCTCTTCATACGGCCAGAAGGAAGATTTACCATACCGTAGCTAAGATGGAACAATTTATCTGCCCAGTCAAAACCAAGTTTTTTCAAAATGTGGAACAAAATCTTAAAGTGGTAATTCTGTTCAGAAGCAACAACATAAACCAGCTGATTAAAAGCCCAATCATCATGGCGGCTGATTGCAGTACCAATATCCTGAGTAATGTAAACTGAAGTACCATCTTTGCGGAGAAGAACTTTTTCGTGATTATCTTCGTCCTTACCTTTACCAACAACATCAGTTACATCAATACGAACAGAACCATCTTCTGCCTTAAAGAAAACGCCTTTTTCCAATCCTTTTAAGATTTCACCTTTTCCCTTAAGGTAAGTTTCACTTTCAAAATAATACTTATCAAAGCTGATTCCTGTACGAGCGTAAGTTTCTTTTACACCGTCCAAGTCCCATTTATTCATTTTTTCCCAAAGAGCGCGAACTTCAGGGTCTCCAGCTTCCCATGCAACCAACATATCTTCTGCCTGTTGTGCTGCTTCTGGATGAGCAGTTTCAGGTTTATCTTTTTCACCTTTAAGGTATTTATCAAATTCAACGTAACACTGACCAACAAAATGGTCACCTTTCATTCCAAGCGATTCAGGAGTGTCCCCTTTAGCTTCATGGAACATTTTATAAGCCAGCATAGATTTACAAATGTGAACACCACGGTTATTTACCAGGTCAACTTTGTAAACATCGGCACCAGCCATTTTCAAAATGCGGCTAACAGATTCACCAAGAGCATCATTACGAACGTGCCCAAGATGTAAAGGTTTATTTGTATTTGGAGAAGAGAATTCAATCATAACCTTACGGCCTTCAAGAGGATTTTTACCTTCCTGATTTACAGAACCGTAAGTTTCTTTTTGAGTTGCAACAGCCTTTAAGATTGGAGCCGCAGCACCAGCCTTATCAAGTTTAATATTTACATAAGGACCAACAGCAAGCACCTGTCCTAATGCACAATCGGTAATTTTTTCTGCAACACCAGAAGCAATCTGTGGAGGAGCCATTCTGGCAGCCTTTGCGAAGATGAACATTGGAGCACCAAGATCTCCCATTTCAGGATTAGGTGCATTCTGAACTACAATTTTATCTGTAAGTCCTGCTTCTAATTCAATTCCTTTTTCGCTAAAAAATGCAACAACTGCTTTAGTAACAATGTCTTTAAATTCTAATTTTGCATCTGCCATAACTAAAAATATTACTCCTTATTTACTTGAGAATACAAAATTTTTCAATTTTTAACAATAAGGACTACTTGAAGCAGACATCTACTTCAAAAGGACCATATGGAGTTACAAAAGGAATAGCAATTACAGGGAAATTCTTTGGCCATGCAATAGAATGGTTGTGTCCCATAACGCAGAATGGTGGCGAAATATCAAGATAATAATCTTTAATCTCTGTTACAGCGTGTCCGGCAATAATATTTGTAAACTCGCTAACAAGTTCAATTGCAGTTTCTTCATATTCTTCGGGTTTAACCTGCAGCCCCGAAAGTTCCAGCATTTTAGAAGCTAAAGTTTTGTGTAATCTAAAAGCAACTACACCTTTTACCATACCTGTTACACCAAGAAGTCCGGAAATTTCCCAAGGATGACCGGCATTAATTTCAAGCAAATGAGGTTCTTTTGGTGTAGCCTGAATCTGAAACATAGAATTGAAGGTATTCATTCCTTCAGTTAGAAAAGCGTTAACAATTTTTGCATCCATAGTTTTATTATAATAATATTTAATAAGATTTGTAAATTAAATTTTCCAGGCAAAAAAAAAGGTCTTCTGTTTTACCAGAAGACCTTTGAGCTACACTGGATTCGAACCAGTGACCCACGCCTTAAAAGGGCGTTGCTCTACCTACTGAGCTAGTAGCCCAACTCATTCTTGCGAATG
>JAZLKI010000067.1:0-8667 GCA_045597485.1 Treponema sp. | reverse complement strand
TTTTTAGGATTAACACCTGAACGCATCAATACGGCTTCTTTCAAGATTTCTTTATTTTCCATAATTATTTAGCCTCCTTGATTCCAAGGGCTTCTGCTAACAATTCTGTAAAGTAAATTACATCAAGTTTAGAATCGCCTTTATTTTTAATCAAATTATAGCGGCAGAGAGGGCAAGATGTTACTAAGAAATCTGCACCCATATCTTCTGCATTTGCCAAAATTTTCTGTGAACGATCTTTTGGAATTGATTCGTTTTCGAACATTGTGTAAGCACCACAACATTCATTTCTCTGAGCATAAATTACAGGAGTAGCACCAATAGCTTTAATAAAATCTTCAATAAGCTGTGGGTTTTCTGCATCATCAAGCTGGAGAACTTTACCTGGTCTTAAGAGAAGACAACCATAATAAGCACCAATCTTCTTACCTTTAAGAGGATTTTTTACAGCTTTCTTTACATTGTCCCAACCAACAACATCACGAAGGATTTCCAAATAGTGAAGAACTTTTGTTTCTCCGTGATACTCAATACCATCTTCTTTAAGATAGTTGTTCGCCTTGAATGCAGTATTCTCATCGTTCTGTACAGCGTCATTTGTCTGTTTAATAACGTTGTAACAAGCAGAACAGAGAGTTACTAAATCCTGACCTTTATCGCGAGCATTAGCCAAAGCACGAACTGAAGGAAGCTTTGCAGCTACTTCATTTGTACCAAGTGGATATTCTCCACCACAGCACTGCCAGTCTGGAATTTCTTCAAGTGTGAACCCTAATGCTTCCGCAGACATGCGCGCATATTTATCAAGGTCAGCAGCCTTGTTTTTGAGCGTACATCCTGGGAAATACGAATATGTCATACTTGCTCCTATATAATTACTAATAATAATTAAAACCTAAATAATTAATTCCTAAAGAAATTATCTACCCTGTGGATAGGCCATATCTTCAGGTTTGAATACTTCGTCGAACTTTTCAGCTGTTAAGAATCCAAGACCTACACAAGCTTCTTTCAAGCTGATATTTTCATCAAATGCTTTGTGTGCTGTTTTAGCAGCATTTTCGTATCCAATATAAGGATTCAAAGCAGTTACCAGCATCAAAGAGTTGTACAAGTTGTGGTGCATTTTTTCTTTGTTAGCTTTAATTCCAACTGCACAGTTCTTGTTGAAAGAAAGAATTGCTTCTGCCAAAAGGCGAGCAGACTGTACAAAGTTGTATGCGATAACTGGCATGAAAACGTTCAATTCAAAGTTACCCTGTGATGCAGCAAATGAAATAGCAGCATCATTACCCATAACCTGAACTGCAACCATTGTTACAGCTTCACACTGAGTTGGGTTTACTTTTCCTGGCATAATAGAAGAACCTGGTTCGTTTTCTGGAATAAAGATTTCTCCAAGACCATCACGAGGACCAGATGCTAACCAGCGTACATCGTTAGCAATTTTCATCATATCAGCAGCGAGAGCTTTAATTGCTCCGTGTGCAAATACCAATTCATCTTTTGATGTAAGGGCATGATATTTGTTAGGTGCTGTAATGAAATCTTTTCCTGTAAGTTTAGAAACTGCTTCAGCAACTTTTGTATCAAAACCTTTAGGTGCGTTAAGACCTGTACCAACTGCAGTACCACCAAGAGCCAACTGCTTCAAGTAAGGAAGTGAAGAGTTGAGCATTTCAATATCACGTTCAAGAGATGTTCTCCATCCGCTGATTTCCTGATCAAAAGAAATAGGTACAGCATCCTGAAGGTGAGTACGTCCAGATTTAACGATTCCTTCATTTTCTTTTTCAAGACGTTTGAAAGTTTCGATAAGAGTATTTACTGCAGGTAAAAGTTTATCTTCAATTGCAGAAACTGACATGATATGAAGTGCAGTAGGGAAAGTATCATTTGAAGACTGAGACATGTTAATATCATCATTTGGATGACAAATTTTCTTTCCTGCAATTTCATTAGCACGGTTTGCAATTACTTCATT
This sequence comes from Treponema sp., assembly GCA_045597485.1. GTDB lineage: Bacteria > Spirochaetota > Spirochaetia > Treponematales > Treponemataceae > Treponema_D. The sequence goes on along the minus strand of JAZLKI010000067.1, from coordinate 6,683 downwards.
AGCATTCATATTTGACTGAGTACCAGAACCAGTCTGCCAAACTACGAGAGGGAAGTGATCGTTCAAATCACCAGCAATTACTTCATCACAAGCCTGAGAAATAGCCTTAAGCTTTTCGTCAGTCATTTTTTCTGGTTTAAGTGCGTTGTTAGCAATTGCAGCAGCCTTTTTAAGGTAACCGAAAGCTTTTGTAATTTCACGTGGCATTGTTTCAATTCCAACACCAATTTCAAAGTTTTCGTGGCTGCGTTCTGTCTGAGCTCCCCAGTATTTGTCTGCTGGAACTCTTACTTCACCCATTGAATCATGTTCAATTTTATATTCCATAGCGGGTTTTATCTCCTGGTAAAAATATTAGAAATTAATCTGTTTAATTACATCTTTCAAACATTCAGCTGAGTGTTTGAGTGATTCAACTTCTGAATCCAAAAGTGGTACTGCAACGTGACCTTTAATTCCGTTACAACCAACAATTGTAGGAATAGAAAGACAAACATCTTTAATTCCATATTCACCGTTGAGCATAGAAGAAATTGTAAGTACAGAATCTGTAGAGTAGTTTAATGCTTCAACCAAAGTAGCAGTTGTTACACCAATACCGTAGTTTGTACATTTTTTAGCTGCAATAATAATTCCACCAGATTTACGGATATAATCTTCAACATCGTTTTTATCGAATGTTGGAAGAACATCTTTTCCTGTGTAAGATTTAGCAAATGAATCTACAGGAATAGAACCAATATTTGCCAAAGACCAAGGTACGAATGATGAATCACCATGTTCACCAAATACGTAACCATGAACGTTTTCCTGACAAACTTTGTATGTTTCAGCAATGCGGGCACGGAAACGAGCTGTATCAAGCATTGTACCTGTACCGAAAATACGGCTTGCTGGAATTCCAGAAGTTTTAATGAACTGGTATGTAAGGATATCAACAGGATTAGCAACGATTACATAAAGTGCATCTGGACAAGCTTTAGTAATAGTTGGAATTACTGACTTAGCGATATCAACGTTTGTCTGTGTAAGATCAAGACGAGACTGACCTGGTTTGCGACCTACACCAGAAGTGAAGATAACGATATCTGAACCTTTAGCATCTTCGTAATCTCCATCACGAACATTTACAGGTCCAATAAATGGTGTACCCTGACGGATATCCATAGCTTCACCCATAGCTTTGTCTTTAATGATATCGATAATAACGATTTCAGATGCAAGCTGTTTGAGAGTTAATGCATAAGCAACAGTTGAACCAACCTGTCCTGCACCAATAATAGTAATTTTTCTAGACATTTCTTATGACTCCTTACTAAAGAAATTAATTAGTCTTTTTATTATCTGTTAATTCAAAATATTTAAACCCAATAAGGCTAAATATAATTTGGGAAATATTATAATCGTTTTTTTATTATTTGTGAATACAATTATAGCCAAATAAGATTTATAATATTGTAAAAATATCTATACTTTTTTGTAATTTTTATGATAATTTTGTTATATGAATATCAATAATAATTCCACAAACGTAAAGCATGAACTTTTAGTCAGAATAGCAAAACTCCAGCTAGATGGAGAATTAACCAGCCGTGCTATAAATAAAATTCCAAATCAGATGATTCCAAATGATAAAGCTCCAATAGGATGCTGTATTTTCCATGACCGGGAATTACTGCGTATGAGAATTTTAGCCCGTATGGGAATTTCTGTTGAAAATTATAATGACCAGAATGATTTGGATGAATATGCAACTGAAGCGTTAAATCGTGAAAAACCAACCTGGCCAATGATTACAGTTTTAAACGAAGCTTGTAACGGATGTGTAAAGCAGAATTTTATGGTTACAAATGCCTGCCAGGGATGTTTTGCCAGACCTTGTATGATGAACTGCCCTAAAAAAGCAATTCATATTGTTCATCACGCACATATTGATGCAGAAAAATGTATTCACTGTGGATTATGTGAACAGAACTGTCCTTACCATGCAATTATTAAAATTACAGTACCTTGTGAAGCAGCCTGTCCTGTAGGTGCAATTTCAAAAGGAGATGATGGACACGAAATTATTGATTTTCATAAATGTATTTACTGCGGTAAATGTATGCAGGAATGTCCTTTTGGTGCCATGATGGATAAAAGTCAGCTGGTAGATGTAATAAAGCATATTATGGACGGTAAAAAAGTAACTGCCATGTATGCGCCTTCTATTGCATCGCAGTTTAGAGCAACTCCAGGTCAGTTTGAAGCAGCCTTTGGCAGACTTGGATTTACAAAAGTAATGGAAGTTGCATCTGGTGCTGATATTACTGCAGAAAAAGAAGCCCGGGAATTTGAAGAGCGAATGGAAAGGGGAGATAAATTAATGACAACTTCCTGTTGTTCTGCTTATGTTCGTGCTGTACATATTCATGTTCCAGATCTTGACCCTTGTGTAAGTGAAACTCGAAGTCCAATGCATTACACAGCAGAGTTGGCAAAAAAAGAAGATCCTGAAGCAATCACTGTATTTATTGGACCTTGTCTTGCAAAACGCCGCGAAGGTTTTGATGATGAATTTGTAGATTATGTTATTTCTGCTGAAGAATTATCGGCTTTCTTTGAGGCTAAAGGAGTTGATATTACTAAATGTGTAAGTGTTGAAAAGGCATGTAAACCAAGTGCCAGTGCCCGTAATTTTGCACAGACTGGTGGGGTAGCTGCAGCTGTAAAAATGCGACTTAAAAATCCTGAAATTTTAAAGCTTGATGTTATTAACGGTCTTGATAAGAACGGTATGAAAAAGCTTAAAATGTATGGTGATATTAACGCTGGTAAAATTGAAGCTGGACCAGATGCTGGTAATTTAGTTGAGGTTATGTCATGCGAAGGTGGATGTATAGCAGGACCTTGTGTTGTAACTAAAACTAATGTTGCTGCTGTGCAATTAAAAAAATATGTAGATGATGCGGAAGTAAAAAAAGATTAATTTTTTTTGAAAAAAGTGTATTTATGTTATTGACACTTTTTGTGCAAATCTATATATTAAATACATCACTTGCGGATGTCATATAACGGCTTATTATCTCAGCCTTCCAAGCTGATGACGAGGGTTCGACTCCCTTCATCCGCTCTATAAACCAACTAGATATGAACTAGTTGGTTTTTTTATTTTAAATTTAATTAGCTAATTTCTAAGGGGAGTCGAACCCTACGGGTTCTACGGCTACGATGAATCTCCGCCGCAAAAAACTAAAATTGCTAATCGCAATTTTTTAACGTTTTTTGTCTTCATTAGCTCTTTAGAGGAAATAAAATGAAAAAAGTAATTTGTGTTTTAGCTGGTCTTGCAGCTTTGTATTCAGGCCTTTTTGCAGAATCAGTTGTAAAAGAAATTGATATTAAAGATGTGGCTGAATTTGTGGAATCTGATGAATTTTATAATGCAGATTCGGTTATTTTACAGATTAAAGACAATTTTAAGCCAGAGGATGTAACTGTTTCGGAGATTAAAGCACTTTCCAAATTTGTGGCCCATGATTCTGATAATAAAATTGAAGGTCCAATTGAATATATTTATTTTGATGGAACTCATTCTCCCGAAGTTTTTTATGAAATCAAACAGAAAATTGACAATGCAAAAGGAAAATATGTTTGTGTAGATATTTCTCTTTCTGATTATTTTGTTGATTATTATGGCATAACGTATCCTCTTCCAACGAATGTCTTTGCAGGTCATGAAAATCTTTACTGGGTATATTTTGGTTCTTTAGGAATGGAAGATGTTCCTGCAAATATTTGTAAAGATTGTAATAATCTTCAGTTTGTAATGATGTGGAGTTATGGAAAAGTTGATGCTACTGCTTTTTCCGGCGTTAATGAGTCTGCCAAACTTTATGATAGATATGGAAATGAAGCTCCTTTAACTTCAATTCATCATGTTGATGTAGCTGAGTATGAAGATTGGGATTACTTTACTTTTACTGAAGGAAATCATATTGGAGAAGATTTTGAGGAAGATGATGATTATGCTTCTTATGAAGGTTTATTTGAAGATTTAGTTAACTGGTTTTATGAAGAATCAATGAAGGAGTTAGATTTTTCAGACCTGTTCGGTGATGTATGGCTTCAAATCTCTGCTTCTAATGCAGAACAGATTCTTTCTAATAGCAATCTTGATAAAACTAATGCTTATTCAACTGCAATCGATTTTCTGTGTAATTATCTTCTTGGTGGAGAAAAAACAAACCTTGAAAGCAGTTTAAATGAACTATACATTAGTGTTTTTGATTTAACAGGTTTGGTTTTCCATATAGGTGAGAAAGGCGAAGAAGAAGATGGAGATGTTTCCGTATTCACTGTAGGAATCGAAGGAAATGGCGGTTCAGTTCGTGATATTTGTTTATTAGGCTTAAAAAAGGATGAAGAAGGAAACTGGTCAATTACTGGATTAAAATCCTTCAGTTTATTACCTTTAATGATTAATTCAATGCTTGAGGAAGAATAAAAAACTGATAAAAATAACATACCATTCTTCTACCAAATCAGCACCAGTTCTGCCACTGCAATCACAAGACAGGCTATATTGATTTTCTTTCCAAGAAGACGGTTCTTTCGATCCTGATCAATTTCTTTTTTTGAATTACATTTTACAATACCAGCAATGGAAAGTGGAATTGCAGGAAGAATAATCAGGTCCAGGAAAACTTTGAATACAATAAGGATAAGAGCCACAAACGCAGCTCCCATTGCCTGTTCGCCAGAAACTCCTGACATATTGTCGTGCATGGCGAGAGCAATAATTATATTCAGTACAGTCTGAATAGAAAGTAGAACTATACTCGCAATTCCAAACTTGTAGCCTGTAGAAGTTTTTCCCATTCCTTCCATAAAATCTGCATCAGAATTTTTTCTTTTACCAAGGCTTTTTATGAACAATATTGAAATTACAAAGAAACAGATATCAAGAACTAAACTGTATATTAAATGCAATTGGTTGTATGCAATAATATAAATCAAATAGAACAACCATGAATTTGTGAAAAACAAACAGCTGATAAAAAATGGCACTTTAATCAGATAATTTACTGCTCCAAAAATCAAACATGCAAAAAGATAAATAATCACATATTTTTTTATCTTCATGATTTTTTGTGAATCTTCAATTTCTGCCACCGTTTTTGAAAGAATAATTAAAGCAATGAGGGGCAGCAAATAAAGGATTCTCTTTCCCAACGAAGAAAAAAGCATGGATAAGGAGAACTCCGTGTATAAGAAATGTCGGACCAGATTAAAGATTGAGTATAAAAAATCAGCACATGCTAAAATTACATAAAGAATGAAAAAAGTCTTTTTTCCCTTGGTATTGCTCATCTTATTGATCTCCTGTTTGAATATGTTACTATATCATATTTTTTGTGATATTCTAAGGGAAGTTTTGTGAACAATGAAAATCTGGATTATGAGATTTTCGAAAATTTCAATCCTGGAAGATTTAATGGATTAAAAATACTGGCATTAAGCAATCTCCAGTGCATCAAGGTTTCTGAAGGAAGTAATTCCATTATAAATTTGCTTAAGATAATTCTGGAAATAAGTATTCTTTTCTTCATCAAAATTTGAATGTATTATTTCGCCATTATTTTTTAACAAAATAGAATCCGCAGTTTTTACCTCTTCAAAACATACATCATCTGCTGTATAAGTAATTAAAATGCCGTCTTTTTCACAAAATTCTCTTCGCATAATAAATCCTCCACTTATAATAATATAACCTTTTATCATAAAAAAAGTTAGTTCAAATAGTGTTATAGGAATTAAACTTTCATAAATTAATTTTGTCGAAATCTATGTAATTTTATTATCTTTATTATATGAAGATAGAAATTAAACCTTATGATGACTCATTTATTGCTGTCGGTTTTCCAGAAGGCTTTAATGTAGACCTTCTGAACTCGGTCCGTAAACTTCCAAAAAGAATCTGGAATGATGACGAAAAATTATGGCTTGTTCCAAACACTCAGGAAGCATTGAATCAATTAAAGATGAATGTGTACAACACAGGACTTTTTAATGTTGATGAGGAAATTCCTAAAAAAAATCAAAAGCCTAATTTGACGGGAACTTCAATAAAGAAAATGCAGGAAATTCTTAAAGCCAAAAACTACAGCGAGAAAACTAGTGAGGCTTACAAAAAGTGGGTTGAAATTTTTCTTTTAAAATACAGCCAGAGGGATAATTTAGGACAATTTGAAATCAATGATTTCCTTACAGAACTGGCAGTAAAAAAACATGTAAGTCCTTCCACACAGAATCAGGCACTTGCAGCATTGCTTTTCTATTTTAGATTTGTGAAGAATGAAAATCCTGTGGAACTTGCTTCTGTAATCCATGCGAAGAAAAAAGAAAGAATCCCTGTTGTTTTTAGCAGGCAGGAAGTAACTTCTGTAATCAATAATCTGACTGGAAGTAAACAGCTGGCCGCAGAATTGATGTACGGAACAGGAATGCGGCTTAATGAAGTTTTAGCTTTAAGAATCCTGGATGTGGATTTTGACATGAATGAAATCATAATCCGTCATGGAAAAGGCGACAAAGACAGACATGTAATGCTTCCGCAAAAACTGGTTCCCAAAATTAAAGAGCAGATTGCAGCAGTAAAAAAAATTCACCAGAAAGATCTGGAAGCCGGTTGGGGCAAAGTT
>JAZLKI010000066.1:0-17000 GCA_045597485.1 Treponema sp. | reverse complement strand
CGAGATTTAATTGCTTCCCAGTCATCACCCTGACCTACGTCAATACAAACAGCAATTACATCATAATTGTAATTTTCCTGAAGCCAAGGAATGATAACAGTTGTATCAAGTCCACCAGAATAAGCTAAAACTACTTTATCTTTTGCCATATTTGCCTCCTTATGGCATATTTTTGCATAAATATACAGTTAATATATAACTTTATGCATATTATTGCAATATGAGGCATTTTTTTATATAGATTAATTACAAACTTTGAATTTCGCTTATGTAATTATTACAAGTTAGAGAGATTGTTTTAGAATCCTTACCAACCTGCAAGTTCAACTTAAAATCTTCCTTGCAAGTTTCCAGAGTCCATACAACATCTTTTCTGTCACCAAACTTTTTTTTCAAATGAGCTTTTATAAACTCTGAAACAAGTTTCATTTTTTTTGATTCATGAATATGAACTTCCACTTGCCTATGTAAATCTTTTAAAAGTTCATTACGATTTGCAAGGAACTCTTCAATTTCTGGAAAAGGATTATTAGGAAATTTTGCATCGGCAATTTTTACCAGGTCGCCGCCACTACGCTGAAGTAAAGTTCCCTTAATCTGATTTTGAATAAAGAGACGAAACTTTACTGAATCAGAAACAAAAATTTCCCAAGTCTTGTAAGATTCCGCATTAGTAATTTCTGGCTGTAATTCAGGATGGGCCATCGCAAAACGGTCAAAGGCAGCTTCACAATCCTGTAAACAAAGACGTTCAGCCCCTACTCGCACCATATTTTTATGCTGCATATGAACAAAAATATCTTTCCAGAAATCTGATTCTACATCATCGTACATATGAAACCTCTCTTAAAATGGCAAATAAGTTGACTGATTACCTGGAATTGTATTTATCCACTGGCGACTTTTTTCCCAGGCAAGACGACTGTCCAAAATCCAAAGAATATTAACAGCACTACCGGCAGCAGGAATTGCCCCTTCACCGTCTGTAAAAATAATCATACCGCTGTATTCGTCGGAATGCTGATTGTAATAGTCAAAGGCGGTCTGGAAACTTGTTCCTCCACGGCCTTTAATCTGGTCTAGTTCTATTTTTTTTCTAAAAGGAACTGCTTTTGTATTTTTAAGATTAACATCAAAAAATATAAGATCGATTTTTTCAATCATTCCTAAAAAGAAAAAATTTTTAATGGCATGAGTAAAATGTTCAAAACTTTCGTCGGTAATTGAACCGCTTACATCAACTGCAATAAGAATATTTGTCTTCCGCTCGTAACGGCTGCCCATTGCCTTAAAACCATAACGGCGGCTAGGTCGCATTCTTGTAAGGCGGCGATTGGCTCTTACAACATTCTGACGGAATTTTGCCAGAGCTCGACGGTAATCAAAAGAAAAATCGCAGGAATCTTTAATTTCACGTTGCAAGTCTCCACCAAGACCACCCCATCCCTGGTCAATTTCTGCTTTTTCCAGTTGCGATTTTATTTCCTGCTGGGCTTCTTCATTATCTTCCCATAATTCTGCAGATTCCTGATTCAATTTTGCTGAACCGTCGGCACTACCAGCATTTTCACCAGCAATGGAAGTTTCTGTTACTAAAAACAATATCCAACGGTACCATTCTTCAAAACTAAGTTTATCAACACAAACTAAATGTCCTGTTTTACGGTCAATCTGAAGATTACGCTGGAAAAACTTTTCTTCATCAGAAAGATGCCATTTTATGCCAAGAGGATGTTCTAAAGTGTGGAAGCGCACCGCCTGATTTTTAAGATATTCAATTCCAGAAAGCTTAATATTATCTAAAATCCAGGAAGTATTTTTATCTTTTAACAGCAGCTCATAAATTGTAACGTCGCTGGCAGCAAGTAAAATGCCAGGCTTGCAATTGTAAGGTTTTCGTGCATAAGGATGCTGCAAAAGAATTCGATACATTTCAAAAAGTAAAGAAGCTTCAATCTGCTGGTCAGAAAACTTTTCCATCTGCTCGGATGAATATTCAATTCGCATACAACCAGAGCGGATTGGAACGGTCATATTTTTATTTTCAACTAAAGCATGGGTACAGGCTACAGAAAATAGCAGAGGATTTGAGAAAAACCAGTTTTTTGTAATCTGTTGTAATTTAGCTTCTATTTGAGACATAAAAATTAGAGTTCAAGTACAAGCTGCATAAGATTTTCATAAAGAGCTTTGCATTCTGTGGAAATAAAATACAAAGTTTCTGGGAACCGTTCTGCACTGCAAAGACTTGCAAAGTGAGATTGCAATTCACGATGGCCTGAAGTTCCAAGATATGCAAAATAGTTTTCTATATTTTTAGAAATTACCTTTACTTCTTCGCCAGAAAAATCTTTTGCTTTCCCTTCAAGAAATCTAAAAAGTGAATTATTTACCTGAGAAAGATTTGGCACATTCAATTTTGAAAGTTTTGAAGTAACATCTTCAAAAGTTCCAAGAAGGATTTCCTGAGCCGAAGGAATATCATGTTCCATTACAAAACGGAAAAAAATTGAGGTTGTACGGTTCCCAAGAATACCGCTCACCATCACCTTTTCCATTTCTGTTATTTCAGGAAAGTTTTTTATAACTGCAGAAGTACGTTCCCAACTGCGGCGGTCTGGAGTACGTTCCAAATTGTCATGGTCAGTATCAATATCTGAAGAATCAAGATATTCTGGATTTTCGGAAATAAAGTTTATGATACGAGAATCAATTCCTGTATTTTCAGCCCAAGTAAGCCAGTCTTCTACACTTGGAGCAAACTCATAAATATTGAAACGGGAAACTAAAGCCGGGTCCAGATCTGTAAGCTGATATTCATTACCATTATTTACAGCAGAAATAATGCGGCTGCCTTCTGGTAAAGTTTTTCCAGCAAGTTTTCGATTCAACGTTAAATCCATAATTGTCTGGAGAACTTCCGGGCGAGCACGGTTCAATTCATCTAAGAATAAAACAACCGGTTCACCGTCAGTTGGAAACCAGTAAGGAAGCATAAAGTCAGTTTTACCAGTTTTTTCATTCTTTTCAGGAAGACCTATAAGGTCTCCAGGGTCACTCATCTGCCCTAAAAAGAGAGTTACAACCTTTGCACCTTTATTTGCAAAATAATCTTCCAGAATACGAGATTTACCAATCCCATGTTTTCCTACCAGCATAATGTTCTGTTTGGCAGGAGTATTATCCAAAATGTATGTGAGTTGTTTAGAATTAATAGTCATTATTGTACTTTATCTTTTTCTATAAGTTCACGCAAGGCTTCTACTGCAACTGTAATGGCAAGTTCTGTATCGTGTGCCTGCTTGTTTGGTAAACCTTTTTTTGCACGCTCTTGATTTGCCACAACTAAGAAACAACTACCTACTCTAACTCGAAGGAACTGTCCTGCAATAAACAAAGCAGCACTTTCCATTTCACTGGCAAGACACCCCATTCTAAGCCAAGCCTGCCATTTATTTTCCAATTCGTAAGAAACTGGCATTACTTCAGGTTCATGCTGACCAAAAAAAGAATCTTTACACTGAACAACCCCTACATGATGTGGAGCCTTTAATTTTTCAGCAGCACTTACAAGGGCATTTACACATTTAATATCTGGAACAGCAGGATATTCAATTGGAGCAAATTCTTTACTTGTACCTTCCATGCGAACAGCACCAGTAGCAATTACAATATCACCACCCATAACTTCTTCCTGCATACCACCGCAAGTTCCAACTCGTATAAAAGTATGAGCCCCACATTTTGCAAGTTCATCAATGGCAATTGCCGCAGAAGGGCCACCAATACCTGTTGAAGTAACACTGACTTTTACTCCATTTAAATATCCAGTGTAAGTTGTATATTCACGAACATCAGCAACAAGCTTTGCATCATCAAAATGTTCTGCAATTTTTGCACAGCGTTTAGGGTCACCTGGCATAATAACATATTTTCCAATATCAGCTGGGCCTACCCCTGTGTGATACTGTTTTCCTGAACCTTCTGTATAATCTACCATAATTTACTCCTATTTCTAGCCTTCAGCAGCCAACTTCTTTGCTTTTTCCTGTTCTTCCAACATTTTATGCATCTGTTCTTTCTTTTCGTACATAATTTCGTCAACCTTTTCTACAGCCTGCTGCAATGTCAAAGGAGAATCTGGTCCAACCTGATATGTACCTGCACTGGCAGAAAGCGTATAAGGCAATTTCATTAAAGCAACTTTTTTATTTAAACATTCAGTAATCAACTGACAGTAATCTTCACCTTTATAATTGTAGGAATTACCAACAACAAGGAATTCATCACCACCATAGCGTACAGCCTTCCAGTTTTTAGGAATAACCTGCAAAACAGCAGCAGCAACAGTTTTTACTGCCAAGTCTCCATGCAAATGCCCAAAATTATCGTTAATATGCTTCATTTTGTTAATATCAACAAAGTAAAGAATATTTGTAAGACGACGATTTTTATTTTCTTCATAGAATGGAATAACAATTTTTTCCATACCAACACGGTTCAAACAACCAGAAAGCTGATCCATTGTAGAGAACTTAAGGAACTGCTGACTTAAATGCTTGTACATATTATTCTTTCTAAATCGTTCAATGCTTGTACCAAAAGTTCTAGTCCATGTATAACCATAATGATTATCAATAAGAGCCAGAGAATTTTTAGTAACAAAATAGCCAAATACATAGGAATGATTAAAAATTGGCATTAAAAGAAACAAATTACCTGTATTTTCGTTTTTTAATCGTTGTGGTACTAAATCTCTAGTAGCAATAAGTTCGTTAATATATTTTTTATCATTGTTAACAGAAACAATAGACTGGACATGATCTCCAAAAGAAAGATTCTGAGGCAATTTTTCTTCAGAATTAATAAGTACAGATTGCCAGTCAGATTTTAAGAAAATTGAAAAATCTGCCCCCTCAAAATGATGTGATTTAGCAAAGAAAGTCTCAAGATTAGTAAGTAAAGAGAAAACATCGGTAGCTTCTGTAAAAATTTCTTCCATTACTTCCATTTGGGTACTAAATTCATTTCCAGTATTCATCGATTTTAGAACATTTAATGCAAACATTTTATTGCTTTGAGAAATACCTGCAGCACAACCACAACTGCTTCTATATACTGGTGAACTTTTAATAGAAATGAGTTTAATATTTCGTTCATTAGAGAAAAGTCTTTTTACAGCTTCAGCACCAACAATTTCAGCATTACCACGAACAGTAGCAATAGAAGGAACTGTAGATTTTGAATACGAAATATCATCATAACCAATAATCTTAAAATCATCGGGAACTTTTATTTTATTCTCGTCAGCAACTTTTAATGCAGCCAGGGCAATTAAGTCATTTGCACATACAAGAGCCTGAGGAAGTTTTTTTCCAGATTTAATATAGTTGGTTAAATAATCATAAGCTACACTATAATTTGAAAGAGAAATTGTAAGAACTTTATCCTGATCAAAAGGTATATTATTATTTGTAAGACAATCTCTATAAGCTTTGTAACGTTCAGCAAAGTCAACAGATTTCTCGCCACCTGTAATGTAACTTAAATCTTTAATAGAATGCATACTTATAAGATGATTTATTAAATCGTAAAAACCAGAATAATTATCTACTTTTATGCAGCTCATTCCTTGCAAAGGATGATTAACACAAATTGCCGGGATCCCAGCTTTTAGAATTCGCAGACGCTCTTTCTCAAGTACACGGGCATTGCCTATTAAATCTGAAAGAATAATAACACCGTTAAAATCTTCATAATGAATTAAAGAGAAAATCGAAAAACCTGTTGAATTTGGATAACCTGAAAATTCCACATAGTTATATGCATTAAAAACATATACATCAATATTATTTTCCTTAGTAACCCTTTCCATGCCACTAATGAAATCTGAAATAAAATAAGTGGACCAGCCACAACTTAATACAGCAATTTTGGTTTTCATAATTTCCTCAACTTAATAATTATACCACACTTTTACAGTGCAGTTAATTTCAAAAGGTCATTATCGTAAGTTTTAAGAGGAATATTATATCTACGGGCTAATTCAAGATATGTAGCATCGTAGAAAGAAAGATTATACTCCTGTGCATAAGTCATAATCCGTTGCATCGTATCTGAATCTGGTTGAGGGTCTGTGTAAATTGGAAGTTTTTTCACCAGTTGCATAATTTCAACCAATTGTATTTGAGTTATTCTTGAAGGTTCTCCATTCTTTTTAGGTTTAGCCCCATTAAGCAAAACATTGCCAAATTCAAACCAGAACAGCTGTGGAACATAAATCTGACCGTTTTGAGAAATAAGATTATCAATAAAATCTAAAGCTTCAATATTTTCATCATCACAATAAATTGACAAAAAAGCAGATGCTATATAAGAATTATCAAAAACACACAAGGGAAACTCTGTACCCATTAATATTTTCTCCCTTCATCACGTAACTTTTTAATTTCATCAACTGTAATAGAACCAGATTTTGAAACAATGTTATTTCGAATTTCCCTTAATCTTCTTACTGCATTTATAGCTTCTGTATTAGCGGCTTTCTGAGGACTTTGCATAATGGCAACTGGTTTTCCGTTTTTTGTAATGCGAATAGTTTTGCCCTCTGCTATATTCCTTAACAATTCCGCAAAATAAGTTTTAGCATCGAAGGAACCTACATCAAAATAATTTTGAGAAATCTGAGTCATTGCCAATGCCATATTAACCCCCTGATATTTTGTATAGTTAGAAGATAATATGAATTTAATTTAAAGTCAACCAGTTTTTTAACCAGTTTTTTTTTATTTACTATTTGCAACTAGGACACCAGTCCACTCTTCAGGATTTTCAATAAAATAATCACACTTAATTACATATTTTTTCGCTGGCACATACACTTCACCAATTCTTTCAAAAACAGTTTTTGCAGTGGAAAATTCACCATTGTAAAAAAGATTTAATCCTTGGTTAAATGAGTCATAGATTTCTTTATTTGCTGTAAAATCTTCTATTATAATAGGTTCATAAATTTCTGTTGGTTCAGTCTTACCTACAACAATTATTTTTCCTATTTTTTGCCAGTAAACATCTGTAAGAACATTTTCAGCTTCAACTTTTGTCTGCTGAGAACAAATAAAATAAGTTCCAAACTGTTTATTTAAACCTTCCAATCTTGAAGCCGTATTTACAGAATCACCAAACATCGAATAATCAAATCGTAAATCAGACCCCATGTTGCCAACTACAGCTTCCCCTGTATTCAATCCAATTCTGGCAAAAATTTCTTTTCCATACTTTGATTTAAAATTTTTATTCAATTCCAGCAATCGTTTCTGATATTTCAAACAAGTAGAAACAGCAACTGCAGCATGATTTGTAACATCAGTTGGGGCATTCCAGAAAGCGACAATTGCGTCACCAATATATTTATCAATAGTTCCACCAGATTCGATTATAATTCTGGACATTTCAGATAAATATTCATTCAACATTGCAGTAAGCTGTTCAGGATTCATACCTTCAGATAAAGTTGTAAATGACTGGATATCAGAGAACATAATAGAAAGATGCTTTTTTTCACCACCAAGTTTTAATAAATCAGGATTTTCAATTAACTTATCAATTAGTTTAGGACTTAAATACTGACTGAAAGCCGACTGTATAAAACGTTTTTGTTTACCTTCAAAAGAATAATTTAGCAATACAATAGAAATAAAAGATAAGAAGAAAGCTACTGATGGTGGAACTACTTCTATAAATATATTCTTCACCATCAAATAATAACTTATAAAAATAAACACTGATAAAACAAGCACAAATAAAGGGAAAATTATTAAGTTGCTGATTTTGAAGAATCTTTTTTCTACAAAATATACAAGAACAACTGCAAACATTATTAAAGCTAAAACCAACAAAACAGTTACAACTGAAGGAACTTTTTTTATGTAATCCTGATTTAAATAATTGTCTAAAGCTGTGATATGAACTCCCCCACCTGGATAAGTTTTTGAAATAGGAGTTGCGCAAACATCATAAAGGCCGGGTGCATAAAATAAGAAGAAAACGTTGCTATCATTAAAATTTTCTGGTTCAATGAAAGGCACGTCCCCATTTTTTAGTGAATTATAAGATTCAATTATTTCCCATGCGCTGTAATGAGGGTAACGGTTTATATCACCTTTGTAATGTAATAGAAAAGATTGATTTAACTGTTCAGTGGAAAGTTGATTATCTAATACCAGCGGACTGATTCCTAAAGAAGGAAAAATCTCGCCATTAAGATTATATGACAGCTTTGTACTGCGGATAATACCATCAGTATCACTAGTACCATTTATATTTCCTAAAAATACACAGGAAGATTTTAAGAGTTCAATTGGAACAATATTTTTATTATTAGAATATAATTGAGTTAAAACTACCCTGCCACTTTTTTTACAGGCTTCAGCAAAAAATTCATCATCTTCTTTACCATAAACCGAGGGTTCTGTAAAAAGCACATCCATAAGAATACTCTTTGCTTTTCCTTCGGTAAGAAAATCAATAATCTGAGCATAAGCTTCTCTTGGCCAGGGCCAGCTCCAGCCATTTACCGCAAGAGCTTGATTTATACTTTCCTGATCAACGGCAATGAAACAGATATCGTCATCTGGTTTACAGTAAGATGATGTGGCTTTTATGCGGGAATCGTAAAGTTTATTTTCAATGAAATTGAAACAATTTAGTTGATATAGTATGAACACAAGAATAAAAATTAACAAAGAAAGAATAGTTGTGTAAATCTTTTTATTCTTGTGTTTTTTCATAATTAGAAACTTTCGTTACCAAAGGCCTTTTGAATTTCTTCTACTGTTATTCCATTTATTGCCATAACTTCAGCTAAGCCTTCTGTTGAGAATGGTCTAACTACTTTATCATCACGTATATAAATTACGTCATTTGACAAAAACATAGCAAATAATTGTTTTGATGTAGCAACATCAGTAAAATATACATTTTCGTAGGAATCGGATCGCTTTGTATAGTTAATTCCCCCCTTATTATCCCAATACATGGAACCAGTAGATGAATTATTTATTTTTAAAATATCACCCGAATCTATTTTGAAATCCATATTTTTTAAACTACAAGAAAACTCTTTATAAGACAAAGAACAACGAACTCTAGAATTTATAGGTTTATCAGCTTTTTCATATCCAAATAAAATAAATGATCCATCCGGATTCATACATTTAAATGAATATATCGTTTCTTCATCAAAATCATTTCTAACTTTTGTAACTTTCCAAGAAGAACGATCTGCACGTTTTTTTATTTCTTCATAAGACATCTTACTATCACTAGTTTTTTCTTGTTTTGCATTAGATGATTCTCTTTCTCCAGATTGTTTTCTAGCTTCAAATTTTACATTCTTAAGATAACTATCTTTATCAACAGTAGCACGTGCCATAGCACAAATTTCACCATTCTGTACATCTACAACACGTACATTCACAGTAATTGAATCGCCAACATTTTTTAAAGTTCCGTAACAAATGTAATCTACACCTGCAATTTTACCAATATCTTTTGCAGTATCTTCATCCACTAAACCAGAAGATTGAAACTTCTGTTCAGAAAGAATTTTCTCAAGGTTTGCACGTTCAAAAATCTTAATTTTACCTGTATTAAAAACAGCTTCAGTTAATGCATCAGTTACATAATCTTCTGCAATTGCATTACCGTCATCAGAGGAAAGTGCTACAAAAGCATAAGAAGCTTTTTTACCATCAGGTCTTGTCTGCAAAAGTTTTGGTGCTATTTCAGCAAAACTTTCAACAATTGATTTTGGAGTTTTTTTCGGAGCCGCAAACACATTTAAAATTAGAAATATACTTAAAATACTTGTAATTGCTTTTTTACTTCTACTCAACATAACTAATCCTTATACTAATAATTAGATTTTTCTTGAAATACCTGCAGAAACACCTTGGAAGAATTTCTGTTCTTCAAATATATATACCGCATTATATTCAATTCTTAAAAAATTAAATAAATCTATACCAGTCTCTCCTTTAATTAAGAAAGAATTTATAGCATCTTCATTTTTCATATCAAATTTATAACCAACATTTCCCTTCAAGAAGAAACATCCTATGTAAATACCACCTTCTAAACAACCATAAACATAGTTCAATTCTTTCTTTTCTGCACTTACAGGGAATACAAATCCTGCGTTAATTCCGTACAATAAGAAATCAAGCTTAGTTTCACCAAAAAAAGAAATTCCACCATATCCGAAATATGGTTCAATAAGAGGAACATCATACATTACAGAAAATTTCATGAAATTTTTATTTTTTTCTTTTTTCAGTGCGGCTTCTTCTTTTTTTGCTTGTTTTTCAGATTCTTTTTTTGAATTAATACTGCTTTTTGCGAGACTATTTAAATAGTCATCGGGCAAAATATAATCGGAAGCAATAGCACACAACTCACCTGTTTGAACATCTGTTACTTTTACTTTTATATAGAATGTATTCTCAACATCTGTTGCATTTCCATAAACAATATAATCAACACCTGCCAGCTTACCAACTTGTTTAGCTGTTGCATCATCAATTATCCCACTATTTTGAAGTTCCAATTCAGATATAATCTTATCAAGTTTTGACCGTTCAACAATTTTAATTTTACCTGTGGAATACACAGATTCCATTAAAGCATCTGTTAGATATTCATTAATTTCCTGTTCCTCAAAGTCTGAAGCAAGAGTTACAAAAGCAAATCTTGGCATTGCTTCTATATTTTCAATATCAATTACTCGTTTCGCCATCGAAGAGAATGAATCAACAATATCTTCCGCATAAGCAGAACACACTGCCATCATAATCAGAATAAATGTATTAATAAATTTCTTCATATAAAACCCCTATTTCAAAAAATCATCTTCAACAGCTTTACACAAATTCAAATAAGAACGTCGTACAGCTGTTGCTTCGTCAAATCCAGCAACTTTATCCAACTGCTTAGAATATGAATATTTTGTATTTGAACCAGCAAGAACTTCTACACTAATAGAAGGATATGTCTGGAATGTTTCCTGTGTTTTTGTGATTTCTGTATTTACAATTACTTTTGCTTTGTAATCATAGGCGCCAGATTTTACTACAATAAAATTATTGCTGGTAAAAGCTTGAGTAATCTTATCTAAAATCTGATTATTATTATCACCTTCAACCTGTACATTAATAGCAATTTGAGATTTCAATTCATTAATTTTTACAATTGATGTTGCGGCTAAAGTATCTACTTCAGAATATTTCTGTGTTTTTTCTGGTGCTACTGCCAATGCAAAATCATATACTTCATAGAATTCTTTTAATAATACTTGTGCATTTTGAATTGCCAGGATTTTTTCGAAAGCATCTTCAATAACCAGAGCTTTTTTATATGCAGCAGGGAAAACCTGAAGGGCTTTATTTAATTTTGGCAAAACTGCATTAAAAGCTTTTTCCCGATTTATATAAGCAACACATACATACATTCCATAATCAGGACTGTAAAAAGGAACTGTATATTCCAACTGAAATACCGTGTTGTCTGCATAAATATCTGCATTTTGAGAAATACTTTTTCTAGATACAACAGAACCATTTTCCTCTATTGCAGAATATTCTGATGAAACGTTTGATTCGATTATTGATTTTATTGTTCCGCTGATTTCTGCAGCAGCTTTTGATTTAGCATCTGTATCTGATGAACCAAAAGCTGAAGCTGTTAGGTATTCTGATTTAGGAAAAAGTTTATTTCTTCCTTCATCAGACACCCAAACTGGAGCTTTTATTTCTTCTGTCTTTTTTGTTTTTGCAAAGATTGAAGAAAGAAAAACTGTATTCAGAATCAAAAGAACTGTAATAATTCTGAAATTTTTATTCATATTAGTCTTCTAAGATTTCCAAATCTGAATCACCAAAATCAACATTTGTTGCTTCTGGCATAAGAATTGTCTGTGTTAATTTTTCTGTCAAAACTGATTTTAAGAAAACAGTCTGATCGTCATTATCTTCTACATCATCAAGAGCTTTCTTTAATTGAAGATTGTAGATATTCTGTTTAATCGAATAACAAACATAGTATGTATATTCATCTGTGTAATCAGCAGCTGTTTTAATTTTCTTAACACCAGGATTCATTGTACGTGTTTTAATCCAATAAAAAGCTTCTTTTGTAAGGCCATTTAAGGTAAGATTTGTCATTGTAGATGAATACAACTTTGCAGCACGTTCTTTTGTCTGCTGTGAAGCTTCTTTAGCATCCAATTCAGAAACAACAGTCTGACCAACTGTCTGTTCAATAGAAGAAGCAACTTCTGCACGAACATCTACCTGATCTGTCCAAGCTTTTAAAAAGTCCAAATCATTTCCTTTATTTGAAAGGATAAAAATAGCATCATTTTCACCAATTTCCAAAGATTTACGAACCTTTTTCTGTGAACCGTCTGCAATAGCCTGAACCCAAGCAGGAATTTCAGAACCTGTAGCATGTCCCTGATAATCAATTACCATTGGACGACCAGCTACCATTTTTGGTGCTTTGCCTTTTGTTGCAGCAAAAGCTGGTGAAACAAGAGCTAAGCCTAAAACTACTAAACCAATTACATTCTTTTTCATTTTCTTTTCTCCCGAAATCAAAAATTTATTTAAAAATAAAAAAGGAATTCCACTAACGGAATTCCTTTAAATTATTCATATTAAAATGTGAGAAGAGTATAATATTACTGAACTGAACTGAACTGAACTGAACTGAACTGAACTGAACTGAACTGAACTGAACTGAACTGAACTGACACCCTTTAGTCTCCTCGTATATTTTTAATAATAACAGATATCTTCTATTTTCTCAACTCTAGTATAACTTTTAAATTTTTGCTTATAATGTGTATAAGTTTAATAAAATACAGGTTAATTAAAATGCAAGAATCAAAATCACTGTTTTTAGAAATAAACAAAACAGATTATCCACAGATTGATGAATTTGGACTTCCACTTGAAGGAAATAGAATTTTTATAGATGAATCAACAGGTGAACATATAATTGTAAGATTCATTCACGGCTTTCTCAATGGTGATTCATTTGATGAAAATGGAAATTTCCTTATGCAAAATCCTGCAGTTGAAGGAACTGGGCATTTAGAATATTGGAGAGATAACAAACTGCACAGAGACAATGGAGAACCTGCTGTTATAACCAATGGCTTTAGAGATAAAGAATGGTGGGAAAACGGTGAAAGAATAAAATAACCTTTTCTTTAAAAGGCTGTATAATTTCCCGAAAACCTTTTATTTCGTAATTGTTCTCCAGTTGAATTATTTTTTATAACTTTAAGACGAAGCTGCACATTTGCAATTCTGCTTTCTGCACTAGGATGATTTTTCATTCCTTTTGATGAAGTTTCTTTTTGCTTAATTTTCTCGAGCATTGTAACCATTGCATTTGGATTATACCCGGCTACAGTCATAAGCTGTAATGCTTTAGAATCAGCTTCAAATTCCTGGGACTGGGAATATCCTTTTTCAAATACATTAGAAGCTAAATCATCAACAAGCCCAGTAAAATCATCTAAAGAAGATGCAAGTTTTTCACCAATTACAGAATCTGCTGAGCCTACAATTTGTTTCCATTTGTCTGTGAATGCATCAACCTTTTTGTTTGTTTCTAAAGCTTTAATGCTATGCCCTAAAATAACATGGCTAATTTCATGAGCAATTACTGAAGCAAGAGCATCTTCTGTTTCTGCACATTTCAACAAGCCTCGGGTAATAAGAATATGTCCACCGGAAGTAGCAAAAGCATTAATCTCATTTGAATCTAAAATAAAAACTGTCCAACCATTAAACAATTCCGGTTGTTCAGAATTCAAAACTAAGGACTGGCAAATTTCACTAAGATATTTCTGAGCTTTTGAAGAATTATAAATTTTGTATTTAGCAAGAATATTAGCAGATACAGCTCTTCCTATATAATATTTTTGTTCAGAAGTAAATGTTTCGTTTGCTAAACTTTCAGGAATAAAAGATTTTAATCCGCCTATTAAAGTTGTAATTGATTTCTTCCAGTCAGAAACATTTTCTTCTGTAATGTAATTCAGTTTTCCATCAACAAGGAATTTTTTTAATTCAACATCTGCAATTCTAAGTCGTTCGGTTGCATTAATCTGGTAATAATTTGCATTAATAGCTTTCTTTTTATATGCAGCTTCCAGTTCTTCTCCAAATCCTTTTCCAGCCAATGCAATTTCATCTCTTTTTATAGAAAAACTAGCTGAAGTTATTTTTCGTTTTGATAGATTGGTTTCCTGAGCCCAGCCTTGTAATCCAGAGTCTGATTTTAATTCACACCAGCTATTGTTTTCAGAAACAAGGGTTAATTCTTCACCATAAGAAACAGCCCCTACTTTTTTTCCAAAATTGGTATTTGTAGCACGTAAGTCTAATTGTTTACAGTTAACATATCGCTTCTCATTTGCAAATAAAATAGATGATATTAAAAATAAGATCGTAAAAAGTAGTTTTTTCATATTTCTAGATTAATTTAACATACATCCAAATAAAAATACACTAAAAAAATATTTCAAAATATATAATCTTTTCTTGACATTTAATATAATCATACATATATTACATACATATGATAATAATACCAAATACAATAAACTTAATGAAAACAGTGACAATTTACTTATCGCAACTTCAGTACCAGAATTTTCAGGTGCAAGCTAAAAAACAAGGTAAAAAAACTGCGGAGCTAATACGTGAGGCTATGGATTATTATTCTGAAACCCATTTTAATCAAAAACAGAAAATGTCTTCTCTGACTTTTGACAAAGGGGTTAACTCAGTTTCTGATTCAAAGGATTTTCTTTCTGAAGACTGGAGAGGAGAAATGCTTGATTTGGGAGTAAAACTTTGATTTCTCTTGATACAACTTTTCTTATTGATTTGTACTGGACAGATTCTCCCAGACACAACAAAGCTGTTTCTTTTTACAAAAGTTTATACGAAAAAAAAGAATTCTGTGAAGAGGAAATTATAATTTATTACAATTGTTTTAATGAGTTTATTCATGTAATCACAGATGCAAAAAGATTTTCAAATGCTTTTTCCATGGATACGGCTCTTGAAATTGTAGACACCTGGTGCAATCTGGAGAGAATTTCTATTGTTTACCCTTTTGAAAAAAGTTTTTCTATGGCTAAAGCCTGGTTATCTATCTACAAATTAGGAAGAAACAGATTAAATGACACAAATATGGCAGCATGTTATGCTCAGTGTGGAGCCTCAAAAATAGTAACGGCAAATCCTGCAGATTTTAAGATATTTCAAGTTTTAGACACTATTGATTACAGCGCATAAAAGAAAGGAACCAGGCACATACACCTGATTTCTTTCTTTCACATCATTGAACTATCTGCGATTAATCACTGTACGTCCACATCAAAAGCAGTCGCAAAACTGCGTTTTGCTTACCGAGTTTTGCCATGCAAAACTCGCGCTATTCTATTCGCGGTAGAAGTTAATCAAACATCCAGCAAGAATAATCTTTCTTTCATCGTCTGTCAAATCGCCAACTGAAAGCTCAAAACTGTTTACTGTTCCATCTTTCTTTACTGCGTATGCTGTAATTGAAGGCAATTTTTCTGCAATCATTTTCTTTACGCCTGGGATGAATACATAATCATCATTTGCAAAAGGAAGATTTTTGTCTCCTTCTTTGTACAAGAATGGTAACATACCCCAGTTGATAAGATTTGAACGATAGCGTTTTGTAGCATATTCGTTGGCAATGTTAGCAGATGCACCAAGTACACGCTGACAGCTAGCAGCCTGTTCACGAGCAGAACCGTCACCTGGTTTACAAGCAAAAATTGTAGAACCAGTCTGAGCGCTAGCGGCTTTCTTTCCAAGTTCTGCATCTTTTTTAGATAAAGCATCAACTACTGTTTTAATTTCTGCAGCAATAGATGCGTCCATATCACGAACAGCCTTTGCACGTCCAACGTAAGCTGGATCTTTACGGCTTAAAGTAAATTCTGCAAGTCCAAGTGGATTTGAACGGAAAGAAGAAGTTTCTCCAGAAGGAATCAATTCATCAGTTGTAGTAACTGGGTCATGGATTTCTGAAACAACTTTTACTAACAAATCATCACCAAGAGCTTTCTGTTCTGGCCAGTCTTTAATGTTTGGTCCAAACTGAATTTCAACTTCTGGATGAGCAACGCCTTTTGAATCATAAACACGTTTATCGTAAATTGCTTTGTCAAAGAAGTATTTCTTTCCAGAGAATTCTGTATCATATTCTGTAGCAGCAGTAAGGAAACCTTTGTTTGCAGCAGTTGCGGCAATAGAGCGAGCATCCATAAGAGCAACACTAGACAACTGACCGTTCTGAATCTTAGAACCTTCACGGTTAGGGAAGTTACGAGTTGAGTGACGGATAGAGAATGCACCGTTTGCTGGAGTATCCCCTGCCCCGAAACAAGGACCACAGAATGCAGTTTTAATAATAGCACCAGCACTAACCAAACTTGAGAAAGCACCGTTTTTCATCAATTCCTGGTAAACTGGCATAGAAGCTGGGTAAACGTTCAACAAGAACTTACCGTTTCCAGTATCTTTTCCTTTAAGAATGTCAGCTGCTGCACAAATGTTTTCAAATCCACCACCAGCACAACCAGCAATAACACCCTGGTCAACATAAAGTTTTCCGTCAATTACTTTTTCTTTAAGGCTGAAGTTTACTTTATCACCAAAAGAAACCTTTGCACGTTTTTCAGTTTCTGCAAGTACATCAAGTAAGTTAGCATTAACTTCATCAATTGTATAAGCACAAGAAGGATGGAAAGGAAGCGCAATCATTGGGCGGATTACGCTTAAATCAATTTCGATTGCACCGTCATAATAAGCACCATCTTCAGGATTAAGTTCTTTATAAGCATTTGGACGACCGTGAATAGCATACCATTCTTCAACTTTTGCATC
>JAZLKI010000065.1:0-11557 GCA_045597485.1 Treponema sp. | reverse complement strand
ACAATCACTTCTAGTACACAAAATGTTACATTCATCTTTATCTATAATTGAAACTATATCTAATTTCACGTTATCTACTTCAGAAGATAGATTCCAAACAGTTTTTTCTTTCGAAAGGTATCCTAAAAAAAACTTTTCATCTTTTTCTCTATGGAAAGCAAAATTCCCATTATCAAAATAAACATCTCCTGCTGGTAATAGTTGATATATCCGAAAGAAAAAATCATTATTTTCTAATTTAGTCTTATAATCATTTGCGAATAAAAAACTTTGTACAAACAATAGTAGTAATATAATTACTTTTTTCATGATTTTTTTTATCTCAAAACTTCCATCAGCTCATCAAGAAGCATTACCTTCAATCCTCGGCTTTCCACTTTCTTGACAAACTCAGCATGAGGTTCTTCCAAACAAACTACACTACCGCTTCCTGTAGCGTGTTCATAAGTTACGCCACCGTTATCGTAGATTTTTTTAATAAGCACAAAAGCAGTATCAACATCTTTTAAAAGTTTATGGTCAAATTCGAATTTCTGATTAATAACTGTTTTGTGGCCAGGCTTTGGTGATTTTTTTCCATACAAACGCTTAATTTTTTCAGTCATCTCTTTACGGTAAGCACGTTCTTCTGCCTGAATTAAAATCTGCTCATTGGAAACAAACATTTCCTTATCTTCTAATAAGATTTCTTCAACAGATTTTCCAGTTTTCATGCATTCCGCTTTTAGACAAAGCATAGTCATAATTGCGTCATCTACAGATTTATGAGACTGAAATTTAGCAACATTTACTCCAAATTCTTCCGCCCACTCAACCAATTTCTGTTTTTTTTCATATTTTTTATTAAGATAGCGTTCCAAATCAAAAGCACGGAATTGAATATAATCGCGATTGTAACGTTCGCAGGCATTATTAACAAATCCAACATCATTTGCTACTGCATAACCTGCCACATAACGGTTGCCGGTTGTAAAAAGCCGTTTAATATCTTTGTAATATGAATCAAAATTAGGCTTAATTCTAAAATAATCCTTTGAATATGCAAGCTGGCACTCACCTTTTCCGCTAAATAAATACCAGTCAAATTCACATTCAGGATTCATTACAACATCTTCACTTTCAATTACGTTTAATTCATCATCAGCAATAACGTAACCAAGAGAACAGATTTTACCAATACCATCATAAGTATTAGCACATTCGCAGTCAAAAAAAACAAAAGATTTATGATTCATAAATACAGTGTATAGTGAAAAGTGCATAGTGAAAAGTGGTAACACAAACAAAACTGTCATCTCGAGCGCAGTCGAGAGATCTATAAATTACACTGTCATCTCGAGCGTAGTCGAGAGATCTATCCATTCAGGATTCATACTATTAATCAAACAATCCTTCTTTCTTCTACTCCATTTTTTTAATTGCTTCTCTCGTCCTATTGCTAAATTAATATCATGTGTTAATTCAAAATATACAAGTTTCTTTGTTTTATATTTTTGCGAAAACCCTGGTATCATTCCAGATTTATGCTCAGCGACGCGACGTTTTATATCATTCGTAACCCCAATATATATAGTAGAATTAGAATGACATGCCATTATATATACAAAATAATCATTCACTTTTATAAGGTAATAATTGTTTATAATATAATTCAAGTAAAAAGATTCCTCGACTGCGCTCGGAATGACATAAGAACACTCTTCACTTTTCACTCTTCACTATTCACTTCCCACTTTTCCCTCACAACTTAAACTTTTCTCTTCCTTATTACCTAGAAATTTAGTATATTAAAAATAAGTAGATTTTTTTGGAGAACCGAATGTTATTAGAAGTTCAAAACTTAAATGCAGGTCTTGAAGATGGAAAACAGATTCTTAATGACCTTAATATAAAGATTGAAAAAGGCGAAACTCACGTTTTAATGGGTCCTAACGGTGCTGGTAAATCTTCACTGGGAAATACTTTAATGGGTAATCCTGTTTATAAAGTTTCTGGTGGTAAGATTCTTTTTAATGGCCAGGATATTACTCAGGAATCCACTGATAAACGTGCAAAACTTGGAATGTTTATGTCTTTCCAGCAGCCTTTAGAAGTACCTGGTATTTCTCTTGAGAGTTTTATTCGTTCTGCTATACAGCAAAAAACTGGTGAACGCGTAAAATTATTTCAGTTTCAAAAAGAACTCCAAAAACAGATGGAACTTCTTAACATGAATCCAGATTATGCTAAGCGTGATTTGAACGTTGGTTTTTCTGGCGGTGAACGTAAAAAATCTGAAATTTTACAGCTTCTTATGCTTAAACCTGATTTTGCTATTCTTGACGAAACAGACTCTGGTCTTGACGTTGATGCTGTTCGCGTTGTTTCTAAAGGTATTGAAGAATATCAGAAAACTGTAGGTGGTTCACTTTTAATTATTACTCACAATGCAAAGATTCTTGAAAGTTTAAATGTTGATCACACTCACATTCTTGTAAAAGGACACATTGTTCACACAGGCGACGGTTCTTTAGTAGAACAAATTAACAAAGAAGGATTTGAAAAGTTCGTGAAATAAGTAGCTGTCATTCCGAACAGAAACCTGTCATTCCGAGCGAAGTCGAGGAATCTAGACCTCTCGACTAGCTCGAGGTGACAAATAGAAGTTCGATTTGACGTAAAAGAGAAAAAATGGAAGAAAAGAAAAACATACAAGACATAAACCGCGATTTTTACGATTTCCGCTATGAAGAATCTGAAAAAGATTTTTACCGTATTGAAAGTGGTTTAACTCCAGACATTATAAAAAAACTCAGCGAAGAAAAGGGCGACCCTGAATGGATGAAAGAATTCCGTCTTAAATCCCTTGAGTTATACAATTATCTTCGTGTTCCAGAATGGGGCCCTGGTATTGAAGGCCTTGATATGGAAAATATTGCTACTTACGTTCGTCCAAAAACAAACATGAGTGGCAAATGGGAAGATGTTCCTGATGATATTAAAGAAACCTTTGAAAAATTAGGTATTCCTGAAGCTGAACGAAAATCTCTTGCTGGTGTTGGTGCACAGTATGATTCTGAGCTGGTTTACCACAATGTTCAGGAGGAAGTTGCAAAACAGGGCGTTGTTTATATGGGTTTTGAAGAGGCTCTTAAATCTGAAGAATGGGGTCCAATGGTTAAAGAGTATTTTATGACTCTTATTACTCCAAAAGATCACAAATTTGCTGCTCTTCACGGTGCAGCCTGGTCTGGCGGAAGCTTTGTTTATGTTCCAAAAGGTGTAAAACTTAGTTTCCCACTTCAGTCTTATTTCCGATTGAATGCAAAAGGGGCCGGTCAGTTTGAACACACTCTTATTATTGTAGATGAAGGTGCTGACCTCCACTTTATTGAAGGTTGTTCAGCTCCAAAATATAACGAAGCAAACTTACACGCAGGTGCTGTTGAACTTTTTGTAAAAAAGAATGCACATCTCCGCTACTCTACTATCGAAAACTGGTCTAAAAATATGTATAACCTGAACACAAAACGTGCAAAGGTTGAAGAAGGCGGAAGTATTGAATGGGTTTCTGGAAGTTTTGGAAGCCATGTTTCATACCTTTACCCAGAAAGCGACTTAGTTGGTAAAAATGCCCGTGCAGAGTTTACAGGTGTTACTTTTGCTGGTGGCGGGCAGAATCTTGATACTGGTGCAAAAATGGTTCATCTTGCGCCAAACACAACCAGTCTTATTACTACAAAATCAATTTCTAAAGGCGGTGGTGAAAGTTTCTACCGTTCTGCAGTTTATATTGGTAAGGAAGCAAAAGGTTCTAAAGCTTCTGTTTCCTGCGAAAGTTTGATGTTAGACAATATCAGCCGTTCAGATACTATTCCAGCAATGGAAGTTTTGACTGATGAGTGTGATGTTGGACATGAAGCAAAAATTGGACGCATCAGCAACGACGCAATTTTCTACTTAATGAGCCGTGGTATTCCAGAAGAAGAAGCCCGCAGTATGATTGTAAGTGGTTTTGCAAATCCAGTAAGTAAAGAATTACCATTGGAATACGCTGTTGAAATGAATAATTTGATTAGACTTGAGATGAATGGTTCTATGTAGCAGATTCGTTAAGAAAAAATGCGAAAGCATTTTTTTAGAATCTACCTTTAATAAGTTTGGAGGATACTAAATGAAAATTGAAAATGTAAAACTTAATTCCGTTCCTTCTATTACATGGAACTGGCTCAAATCTAATAATGATACTCTTACCATAGACGGCAGTTTTGTTGAACAGAAAGCTGTTGTTTCTGGTGCGGGAAAAGCTTTTTCTATCACTTCTACTTCCAAGGCTGACTTTGATGTAAATCAGATTTTCAGCGGCGTATTTAATGTTTCAAATCCTAAAGTAACAGATAACCGCCTTGCCGATGGAAGTTTTATTGATAGACCTAAAGTTGCTCCAGTTTCAGATTCAGAACATCCTGTTTCAAAATTAATAAAATCTGTAGCGCCAGAAAGTGAACTTATTACAATCTCTGGTAAAATGGAGCAGCCTTTAATTTTGAATTTCGACTTCAAAGGTGACACTGTTTCAAGTCAGCTTATTCATGCAAAAGCAGATTCAGAAGGAACTGTAATTTTTGTATACAAAGGCGACGCAGAATGTTCAATTTTGCAGACTAAAGTTTTTGCAGAAGAAAATGCAAAACTTCACATTATAAAGGTTCAGCTGCTTGGTTCAAAAGCAGTCCAGTTGGATGATACAGGTGTTGTTTGTAATGACAATGCTCACGTTCATTTTACTCAAATTGAACTTGGTGCAGCTCATGTAGATTCCGGCCTCCACGTTGGTCTTAAAGGCTACCAGTCTTCTTTCAAATCTAACGTTGGCTATTTATGCCAGAATGAACAGTATCTTGATATGAACCACATAGTTTACCACTATGGTCAGAAAACTGAATGTCATATGATGGTAAACGGTACAATAAAAGATAATGCTAAAAAAACTTACCGTGGCACAATAGATTTCAAAAAAGGCTGTACAGGTTCAAAGGGTTATGAGATGGAAGAAACTCTTATCCTTTCACCTGCAACCGTAAATAAATCTTTGCCTGTTATCCTTTGTGATGAAGATGATATTCAGGGTGAACACGGTGCTACAATCGGACGTTTGTCAAAAGATGTTTTATTCTACATGCAGACTCGCGGAATCAGTGAAAAAGAAGCAGAAATTCTTATGTCCAGTGCAAAAGTTCATGCTGTTGCCGACTTAATTCCAGACGAAGCTATTAAAGAGATGATTTATGAACAAATATAGAAAAGATTTCCCTTTTTTTAAGGCAATTGATGAAAATAATTCCAACGAAAATGCTCAGTTGGTATACTTTGATACCTCTGCTACTGCACAGCGTCCATTCCTTGTAATTGATGCAATGTCTCATTTTTACGCTACAGACAATGCTAACCCTTTACGAGGTCTTTACACTTTAAGCGAACGTGCTACTCAAGCTTACGAGCATGCCAGAGAATTAGTTGCAAACTTCATCAATGCAAAAGATTCCAGTGAAGTTATTTTTACTCGTAATACAACAGAAAGTTTAAATCTTGTTGCTTACAGTTATGGTTTTTCAAATGTAAAAGCAGGTGACGAAATCTGTATTACTATTATGGAACACCACTCAAATATTATTCCATGGCAGCAGGTATGCCGTCAGACAGGTGCAAAACTTGTTTTTATGGAATGTGATAAAGAAACTGGTGTTATTTCAAAAGAAGAAATTGAATCTAAAATTACTTCTAAAACAAAGATTGTTTCTTGCGTTCATGTAAGTAACGTTTTAAGTGTAACAAACCCAATTAAGGAAATTGCAGCAAAGGCTCATAGTGTTGGCGCCGTAATGGTAGTTGATGGAGCCCAGTCTACCCCACATATTCCAGTTGATGTACAGGATTTAGGTGCAGACTTTTTTGCAATGAGCGGACACAAGCTTTGTGGTCCAATGGGTATTGGTGCTCTTTGGGGACGTAAAGAACTTTTGGAAGCAATGCCTCCATTCTTAACTGGCGGGGAAATGATTGAATATGTAACCCGTGAAGGTGCAACCTGGGCCGAAGTTCCACATAAATTTGAAGCAGGTACAGTAAGTGCCGGTGATGCTGTTGGAATGGGTGCGGCAATCCGTTACATTCAGTCTGTTGGCTTTGATTTTATTGAAGAACAGGATAAAAAACTTACAAAACTTTTAGTTGAAGGAATGAAAAAAATTCCTCATATTAATTTTGTAGGCCCTGCTGATGCAGAAAAACGCGCAGGAATTGTAACCTTCACTATTGATGGTGTTCACCCACATGATATAGCTTCCTTACTTAGCGATGAACACATTGCCATTCGTGCCGGACACCATTGTGCTCAGCCACTTGGACAGTATCTTGGAGTACAGTCTAGTGCTCGTGCCAGTGTATATTTCTACAACACAGAAGAAGAAGTAGCGACTTTCCTTGAAAAATTAGCACAAGTAAGAAAATGGAGTGGCTACAAAGACTAGATTCATCGAGGCCAAAAGGAGAAATTTATGGACACAAAAGAACTCTACCGCGAAGTATTAAACGAACATAATATAAATCCAATTCACAAAGAAAATATTGACCAGCCTACTTTCTGTCTTGAAGGTGTAAACCCAAGCTGCGGTGACCAGATTACATTGCAGATGAAACTTGGTGCAGATGGCAAGATTGAAAATGCTAGCTTCATTGGTAGTGGTTGTGCAATCAGTCAGGCCTCTGTAGATATGATGGCTGAATTAGTAATTGGAAAAACAAAAGAAGAAGCCCTTGCTCTTGCAGATATTTTTGACCGTATGATAAAAGGCACTGTATCTGAAGAAGAACTTGAACAGCTAGATGAAGCTGCAGCCCTTCAGGATATCTCCCATATGCCTGCCCGCGTAAAATGTGCAATGTTAGGCTGGCGCACAATGAAAGAGATGTTTGGTCTTGAAACAAAATAGTATTTATGATATATTATTTTTCACGGCGCTTTAGCTCAGCTGGATAGAGCAACTGCCTTCTAAGCAGTAGGTCGACAGTTCGATTCTGCCAAGCGTCAATTAAGTCTGTCAGAAATGGCAGACTTTTTTTTATTCATTAATTTTCATTAGAAGAACCAGCAACAATTCTTACACTTCCTAAATATGCAGGTTCACTATAATAAGGTCTGAAAGAAGCATCATAACCTTTTGTAATTGCAAATAAAGAAACATAATAATTATTAATTGATGGATCGGAGGATACAGAAGCGTCTTTATCATCTATGATAGGAACTGGATTATCTCCTACTCCAAAATTAAAAGATAAAGAACTTGAATTATTTTTTACATATGCCCGATTACGAACGGGAATACTAGATGCAGGATCTCCACATATGTAACTATTATCTACTAAAATTTTTGCAGAATAATCAGGACTATCAGAATTGTCGGTTAATCTTATTTTTACATTTCTGCTGGAACTGGTTTTTGCGATTAAAACATCATCATCATGTCCAGTAACGCGTAAAGGCACATATCCATGATTTGATAAAACAGTTAAATCTGGAGATGATGAATTATTATTTGAGTTGTTAATAACAGACACTTCGTTAGTTATAGACTCTGAACTACCATAAATTTTATAATAAACATCTGTTCCACTAATCATTAAACCTGTAACATCCTGACTATTAGTTTCAAATTCAAATACTCGGTTATTGGCTTCATGATTAATTTCTACAATATTTCTAACTACTGGACTCTCTATTACATAAAAGATATCTAAACCGCATCCAGATGTTAAAAAAATAAGGCATATAACAATCAAAAAACTAAAAATATTTTTTTTCATGCTATATGCCTTCTTCATAAATGTGTTATTTATAAATAAAATTAGTTAGCTTTTCCAGAAGTTTCCAATGAAATGATTCTAGATTTAGCAAGATTTGCCCATGTGTCATTTGGAAGAACTTCTACCAAGTCTTTGTAAGCAGCAAGAGCTTCTGCATATTTTGACTGTGTTTCAAGTACACGTGCATAACTGAATTTAGCATGAGCTTTAAGAACAAATTCCTTATTATCTGCAGCAACTTTATATGCTTCAGCAGCAGAATCAAGATCTTTCATTTCTTCGTAACAAACACCCATATTAAACTGAGCGATTGGTTCCAAATATGTTTTTTTACCTTTAGCAGCAGCTGCTTTCCAATATTCAGCAGAATCTGCATAATTTCCCATATCAAACTTAATATCTGCAGCAAGCATATTTGCACGAGCACCAACGATACCACTTTTACCAGTGTAAGCCGCAATCTTTTCAAGAGCAGTTTCACAACGAGTATTAAGTTCTGCATCTTCAAGTGCAGTAGAACCATCTGTAAGTTCATATGTAATTTCATCAATTACAGATAATGCCTTAACTTTTGCTTTATTGTTTACAACTGATACAGCAATAAAAGCAATAAGAACTACAAAAATAACAACAGCACAACCAATTACACCTTTACGATTTTTTTCCATAAAACCATTAAGTTTCATGCTAGCTGTCTGAACTTCTTTATCTTCCATTTTAAAAACCTCTATTTATTATTTACGGATATGCAACTCATTTATCAATCTTATCACATAAGTCCGTTGTATTCCAAGTATTTTAGCTGCTTTTGTCTGATTCCATCCGCACTCTTCAAGAATCCTGGTGATATATTCTTTTTTGAATAAATCTATTGCAGTTTTTAATGTTTTGTCAGTAGAATCTCCACCAACAACATTCTGTACAGCAGCATTATCATTTGAAAATCCTAAATCGATATCACGAATAACAGGTGGATTTCCAACTATAAATGCCCTTTGCACAGCATTTATTAATTCATCAGCATTACCTGCCCAAAAATGAGTAAGCATTGCCTTTTTAGCTTCATCAGAAAAACTTTCAAATTGTAAACCAGATTTTCCGCTGAAAACTGAAAGATAATTTTCCGCAATTGGAATAATATCTTCTTTTCTCTGTCTTAAAGGAATCACATTCAAAGTAATAGCATTTAATTTATAAAATAAATCTGAAGCAAATGAACCTTCAGTCACCATACTTTCAAGTGATTTTTCAGTAGAACAAATAATCTTTAAATTCATACCTTTCTGAGTAGTTTTATTTATTAACTCTAGAAAAGTTCTCTGCATATCGGCATTCATTCCATCAACATAATTAACAAATAAAGTAATTCGCTGATCATATGAAATTAACTTTAATACTGTTTCAAATGCAACAAGGATTTGTTCCTGTGAATAGGAAAGACAATTTATCTCAAAGAAATAGCCAAAACTTTTTGCAATTGAATAGTGAATATGCTGCGCTATTAAACGCTTTCCAGTGCCTCTTTCCCCAATTAAAAGAACAGAAGCATTATTCTGTGAAAGATTTTGAATTAAAGTTTTTATTTCCCTTGTAAAAGAAGACTCTCCAACAAAGGCTGTAACATTTTTATTCATTCCACCCATATATACGAAATTGCCGGACTATGAAACAAAGTCCGGCAATCGTATTATTAATTAGTCATTCTTTGACTTAATCATATCGCCAAGTGTGTAAGCTCCGTCGCTATCATCATTTGAACTTGACATATACTGTGAAATTTCATCACGCTGCTGTTTTCTCTTGTATTCGCGTACAGAGAATGCAACCTGTTCTTTTTCAACTTTTACATCAACAACAAATACGTTGATTTTGTCACCAACATTATATTTAGCAACTGCTTCTTCGAAAGGAACGTCTTTGTCATCGCTAAGATTAGCTTTGTTTACAAGACCTTCAATTCCGTTAGGAGCTTTTACAAACAAACCGAAGTCTGTAATTGAAGTAATTTCACCTTCAAGTGTTGAACCTGGTTTATATTCGTCAGCAAATGCTTTCCAAGGATTGTCTGTAAGCTGTTTAATACCAACTTTAACGCGGTGATTATCAGCATCACATTCAATAACTACAGCTTCTACTTCCTGATCTACAGAAAGTTCGCTTCCTGGATGTTTAACTTTCTTTGTCCAAGAAATATCATCTGCATGAAGGAATGCATCAATTCCATCTTCAAGAGCAATGAAAGCTCCGATGTTTGTAATTTTAACAATTTTACCTGTAATCTTTGTTCCAACTGCATATTTATCAGCAATTGAATCCCAAGGATTTTCAGTAGCCTGTTTGAAACCAAGAGAAACACGACCTGCCTGAATATCATATCCAAGAATCATTGCTTCAACTTCCTGTCCAACAGTTACCATATCACCAGGTTTATTAACTTTCTTTGTCCAAGAGAACTCAGAAATGTGAACAAGACCTTCTATACCTTCTTCGAGTTCAACAAAAGCACCGAATTCAGTAAGTTTTGTAACTTTACCTTTTACGATGTCATTTACATGATATTTTTCTTCGAAGTGTACCCATGGATCTTCAGAGAAATGTTTAAGAGAAAGATTAATTCTCTTTTCAGCTGGATCAAGACGAATTACTTTCAATTCAATTTCCTGACCTTTCTTTACGAAGTCCTTAGGACGAGCTACGTGACCCCAGCTCATATCATTGATATGAAGAAGTCCGTCAAAACCACCCAAGTCGATGAAAGCACCGAAGCTTGTGAAGCTCTTAACAGAACCTTTTACTTTATCTCCAATCTGTACAGAATTGAAGAAAGCATCACGTTTTGTATTAATCTGTTCTTCAAGATATTTACGACGATTTACTACAGGATTAAGTTTTGTATCTGAGTAAAGACGATCGATATAGAATTTTGATTTAACACCAAGTAATGATTCAGGTTTTTCGATTTTTTCTGCATCAGCCTGACTAATTGGCAAGAATGCTGCACGGTCGATTCCAAGATTTACTTCGTATCCGCTCTTAACAACCTTTGAAATAATACCATCAACTGGAGTCTTATCCTTCCAAGCTGCCTGGATTTCTTTCAAATAACGCTTTGAATCAGCCTTTTTCTTTGACAATACAGGACCATTTGCGTTGTGTCCTGACAACAAAGCCTGAACCTTATCCCCAACTTTTGGCAGACCTTCTGCAAACTCCTCAGCAGGGATTAAACCCTCTGACTTATCACCAATGTCAACATAAACATAGTCATTAGAGATCTGAACTACTGTTCCTTCTACAAGATTACCTGTTTCTGGTGCATTGAATGTTTTGAGGGATTCCTCTAATTGTGCCTGAAAATCACTCTTGGAGTTCTGAGCAACTTCCTTTTCCACTTCCATTTCTTCCATGATAAAACCTTTAAATTTATGAAATTTGTTTTAATATTATCTCACAAACATTATCAATCGTCAAGTTTGAAGTATCGATATATAAAGCATCGGGAGCAATTTTTAAAGCCCCTTCTTTCTTATTTTTATCAATATTATCTCGATCAATAATAGACTGTTTTATTTCTTCCAGAGTCATATCACTAACCCCCTGATCAAAGCGTCGCTGGGCTCGAACTTCGGCAGAAGCATCAAGATAAATCTTATGTTCAGCAGCCGGAAAAACCACGGTTGTCATATCACGACCTTCGCAGACAATGCTTAAGGAT